>JAHYJD010000034.1 GCA_019429365.1 Bacteroidales bacterium
GAGGAGACCTTTCAAAAGATAAATAACCCAAAATCGGGTTTAACCCTTGCCGAAATTCTGGAAAACCTGAGTCTTTTCAAGGGGCAAATGATTATCCAGACGCTTTTTGTGAAAGGTACGCACCAGGGAGCGACTTTCGACAACACTACCGAAGAGGAACTACTGGCCTGGCTCGGCCACCTTGAGCGCCTGCAGCCAAAATTAGTTATGATTTATCCCATTGCCCGCGCAACCCCCGCTGAGGATGTGGAGAAGATCAGCCCCGACAAACTCTGGGAAATAGCCCAGAGAGTGGAGGCCCTTGGCATTGCCACCGAAGTGTATAATTAAGTTCCCTCTTCCTGACGCCATAAAAATTGCTGTTAAACAAAACTTGCCGGGTGGCGTTTTTCAGAAGTAGCTATTTCAGAATTTTCACCAATCAACCTACCTATGCTTTGCATCAAACATCCCAACACCGACCCCTGGTTTAACCTGGCTGCCGAAGAGTATGTGCTTAAAAATTTCACCGACGACGTGTTTATGCTTTGGCGAAACCACAATGCCATAATTGTAGGTAAGCACCAGAACACCCTGGCCGAAGTAAACCTGGACTATGTGAAGGAAAAAGGAATCAAGGTCGTAAGGCGTATGTCGGGCGGCGGGGCTGTTTTTCACGATATGGGCAACCTCAACTTCACCTTTATCATGAACGGGGAGGAAGGCCACCTGGTAGATTTCAGGAAATTTACCCTGCCCATACTGGATGTGCTGAAAAAACTCGATATCGATGCCCGGTTCGAAGGCCGCAACGATTTGACCATTAACGGGTTAAAGTTTTCGGGCAATGCAGAGCATGTGTTTAAGCAGCGCGTGCTGCACCACGGCACCCTGCTTTTTTCGTCGGTAATGAGCGACCTGAGCAACGCACTTAAGGTGAACCCCCTGAAATACAGGGATAAAGCCGTGAAAAGCGTGAGAAGCCGCGTAACAAACATCAGCGAGCACCTGAAACAAGAACTGGATGTGCTGCAGTTTCGCGACCTGGTTATGGAACACATTATGGATATTTATCCCGATTGTGAAATGTACGATTATTCGCCTGAAGATCTTAAAAAGATCAACGAGCTGGTGACGGAAAAATACTCAACCTGGGAATGGAACTACGGCTATTCGCCCAAATACGACCTGGAAAAAATGATCAAAACCAATGGTGGGTTTATTGAGTTTCATCTCAATGTGCAGGAAGGCATCATTAAAGAAATAAAGATTTACGGCGACTTTTTCAGCCGCCGCGAAATTGCCGAGATTGAAAGCCTGCTGCGCGACACCCGCCACAACGAAGAAGTCATTTTAAAAAAACTCAACGGCATTCCGTTCGATGATTATTTCCACAACGTAATACCCGAAGAGTTTGTAAAAGGATTGTTTTAAAAAAAGCACAGCCATGTGGAAAGAAGAAAACAACCAGCTGGTAAGGCGGTTTGAGTTTAAAGATTTTTCTGAAGCTTTTGCCTTTATGACCCACGTTGCTTTTCTGGCCGAAAAGCATAACCACCATCCAGAGTGGAAAAATGTGTACAACAAGGTTGAGATAAGGCTTTCGACCCACGATGCCGGCAACCGGATTACAGAAAAAGACCGGGAGTTGGCCAAAGCAATAGACGCCATAGCCTAAACAAGGCCCGGCTGAAGGCCAATTCGGCTTGTTTGGAATACGCTTTCCTTGTCCGAAACCGAACATTCGCATGTTCACCAGCGGACAAACTATCTTTTCAGAAAGTTGTTTTGCAAAAACAATGGGCTGAGCTACAGGCATGTAATTAAATTGGCATAGTTTTGCATAGAATACTTCCTGAACCAGCCTAGGCAAGCATGTGGCAGCATTATCTTAAAACAGGTTTTCGTAATCTTTACCGGCAAAAAGTTTATTCCCTAATTAATATTCTGGGTCTGAGCACTGGCCTGGCCAGTTTTATACTTATCCTGCTTTTCCTTCAGCATGAGTTAAGTTATGAGCGGCATATTCCCGAATCGGAAAATATTTACCGGCTGGTAGAAATACAGCGGCCGGCCGGCATAGATGTGCAGCATGTGGCCATAACCAGCGGACCCTGGGCGCTTGCTTTAAGAGATGGTTTGCCCGAAGTGAAGGCTGCACTGCGTGTAATGCCTGTTTGGGGAGGCCTTTATCGTGTGGAAGAGAAAGTTTTTTCTGAGCATTATGCTTATTTTGCTGAAGGCGAGGTGTTCAGGTTTTTCAACCTTAACTTGTTGACCGGCGATCCGGCCAAGGCATTGTCGGAGTTGCATACAGCGGTAATTTCTGAAACCGTTGCCGAAAAATTTTTTAATACCAGCGATGTGATTGGGCTGACTTTTCGGTACAATGATCAGCCATACCAGGTTACAGGCCTGTTGCAAAACGAAACCCGCAACTCCCATTTGAAGTTTGAAGTTTTGCTGAGCTATGTCAGCGCAGAAGAGATTATTCCCGACCTGCGAAACTGGGAGCAAAACTTCCTGTCGACCTATGTCATGTTAAATGAAGGCGTTTCTCGAGCCCACGCCCAGGAAAATTTGCATAAAATGATCGATATGCAAATGAATGAAATGGGCATGGCCGATGAGCCCCGACCCGAGATGTATTTGCAGCCCGTTCGCGACATCCACCTGAAATCGCAACACATAAAGTTCAGCATTTACAACACCCGGGGCGATATCCGGCTTATTTACCTTTTTTCGGTGGTGGCCTTTTTGATTTTGCTCATCGCCTGCATTAATTTCATTAATCTTTCTACTGCACGTTCGGCCAAAAGGGCCATGGAGGTGGGCATACGAAAAGTGCTGGGTGCAGGGCCCGGCAACCTCATCTGGCAGTTTGTCGGTGAGTCGGTGATCATGGTTTTCCTTGCCCTGGTCATTTCCATTGGCCTGGTTGAAATGATTCTTCCTGAGTTCAATGCCTTGCTGGGCACCAGCCTCGTGGTCGATTTCGCCGGCAACTGGATTTTCAACCTTGGATTGCTGTTTTTGCTTATCCTTGTGGGCTTGCTTGCAGGAACCTACCCTGCTTTTTACCTCAGCCGTTTTAAGCCTGTTGCGGTACTGAAAAACGCAACTGGCAGCAGCCGCGGCTCGGCAGGCATCATGCGCAAGGTGCTTGTGATATTTCAGTTTGGCATTTCGTCCATGCTTATTTTCAGCACCCTGGTCATTTACAACCAATGGCATTACATGCTCAATAAAGATATGGGTATAAACTATCAGAACGTGGTTTCGTTGCACACCCAGCAGGGGGCAATGGATGAGCTTCAGATGAACGGCCTGAAACACGATCTGTTGGCCAACCCGGCCATAGTGCAGGTTGCCATTGCCAGTGGCACCAATGGAGTGGCTGGAAGCCAGGGACATATCAATGCCATCGACAGTGTGCCTGTGCCTCTTATGGTTCGTTACGGATATGTTGACCATGACTTCTTCCCGACCATGGAAATACCGGTAGTGCAGGGAAGAAACTTTAGCCGGGAGCACGGCACCGATCAGGCGCGGGCAGTCATCTTAAACCAGGCGGCAGTCAATGCCCTGAACTGGTCAGAACCCATTGGGCGCAAGTTCGAAAATCCCTTCAACCCCGAAGAGCCTTTTGAGGTAATTGGCGTGGTTCGCAACTACAATTACTATTCGCTGCACGGCATTATTGAACCAGCCATTTATTTGCCCCACCCCCAGCATATGCGAACCATTTTGTTGCGATTTAACCAGATGCAGCGAAAGGAAGCCCTGCAGCATGCGGAAATGGTTTGGAAAAGGTATTTTCCGGAGCAACCTTTTGGGCCCGAATTTGCCATTGAAAACCTTGAACGCCAGTATCGTTCAGAAGCTAATACCATGAAGGTCTTTACCTTCTTTTCATTGCTGTGTGTAATAATATCGGCCCTGGGGCTTTATGGCCTGACTGCCTTTGTGGCCGAACAAAAAAGAAGGGAAATAGGCATTCGAAAGGTTCATGGAGCCGGAGTGTCGGACATCGTACGCTACCTTCAAAGGGATTTTATGCGGCTGGTATTCATCGCATTCGTTATCGCTGCTCCCCTGGCTTTTCTGTTTGTCAGCAACTGGCTCAATAACTTTGCCTATAGGATAAGCATTCAGTGGTGGCATGTGGCGGTTTCGCTGATGGCGGTTGCTATGGTGGCCTTCCTGACCATTTTGTACCATGCCATTAAAGCTGCCGGGGCCAACCCTGTCGACTCCATGAAATACGAATAGTTTCCGCGAAAGCGAAAAAATCTAGCCCTTGAAGTTGGTAATCTCGTCCGTGAGTTTAAAGTTATAGTCGGGATACTCATAAATAGACATTCGCGGTTCGGTTTCGCCCATCGAATAGCCCCAAATACTGCTGTATTCTGTAATGTCCTCTCCCATATCGGAAAGCTGGTCGAGGTAATTGGCTATGGATTTGGATTCGATGATGACGAACTTTCCGATTTCGTCCACAATGGGGCTGTGGCTGCGGGTATGGTCATGATCAAACTCCAGTATGCGGCGACCCTTGCGTGTAATACCAATCACCCGAAAGGTCATACTTTTGCCCACCCCGGGCAAGTTAAGCACATTGCGATCGGTGGCCAGAAACGGTAAATCGTTCTCTTTGCGAAGACTGTCGATATGCTGTACCATGTTTTCGGCTTCGAGCGGGAAACTTTTAATGCGCCTTCTGTCTTTCATTGGAATAAATCCAATCACTTTTTCTTCCATTTGCTCCTGCACGGCGCGTGCGTTGGTGGCAAACTTAGAGCTATTCTCGCGGTAGCCTTTCACCGAAAAGGTATAATAGGGCAGCACGCCAATGTCATTAAGTACCTGCCGTAACTTTGCCGTATGCCCCCTTTTGGAAGCGGGGGCGGTAAACACCAGCTGGTTGGTGACAGCCCATCCGGCGCTGATCAGGCGCGAAACGCCCAATTTGGCCTCGGGTGTTACCTCCATGGGCGACTGGAAGTGGGTTTGTATCACAAACTGCTTGATGCCAATGGCCGATGCCCTGGCCTTGAAGTCAGCCAGTATTTTGACAAGCTCTGGGGTGATGCGCTGGGGCAGATAGGCTGGCAAACGGGTGCCCAGCCTGACTCTTAATATCTCGGCATGTTTTTCGCCGTCGGGTCTTTGGGCATTGCGTTCTTTTTTTCGCAGGGCCATTTGATAAACCTCTTCCAGGATTTTTTGCAGCGATTCGTTGCGACTCATCAGGGCATCGCCACCGGTAATCAAAATGTCGCGCAGGCGCGAGTCATCTTCCCAGTATTTCATTATTTGCTGCAGTTTGATTTCCCATGAATCCTTGGGCAACAGCTTGTCGAGGTTAAAATTTAGGCGGCCTCGCTGAAAGTCGTACATTCGCTGGCAGGAGGCACACAAGCCGCCGCAGGCGCGGCCCATGGTGTCGGGAATCAGGATGGCCACCTCGGGATAGCGCCGATGTACATTATGACGGGTAGGCAATATCCAGCCCGCAGCATTAGGCTTGCCGGGCTCTACAATGTCCTCTTTTTCCCAGGCCACGATATGACCAAACTCCTCTACCAGTTGCTTCGAATAGATTACATAATAACGGATGGCTTGCTCCTTGTCGCGGGCAAACTCCGGAACATCGCTTGTATTGAGCAATGAGAGATAATAGGGATTGATAAAGAATGGGATACCCTGCTCCTTTGCCTTATACAACACATCCATGGTTTCGGCATCGAGCGAATGGTCGAGCATTTCGTTCAAAAGGTCGGGGTCGCGCACGGCAAAGCGCAAATGAAACAGGTGGTTGTCCCACCATTGTTCAGCTATTTTTATTTTTTCTTCATGGCTTATCCCTTCCGGGAAAACAAAACGCTTGCTGGTCATCTGCTTTTTATCGATTTTGTCGACCAGGATGCGAATGATACGTTTTTTGTTTTCTTCGCGTATTTTGACAATGCGTGGGTCGAGGCCCGAGGGGAAACGATCCATCCATTCGAGCACCTGTTCGCGGTTGGGTATTTTAAGTTCCGACTGCCCTTTGAACTGCCTGAAAAGATGCAACATGTCTTTAAAAAAATTGGCCTGTGCCCCGCCCGTGCCAAACCTTGCCGCTTGCCACAACATTTTATATGGATGGTTGTCGATCTTGCGACCCCTGAGGTTGAGGTCTTCGTGCTCGCCCCCGGCATGGTCGGCATAATCGAGCAGCCTGATGGCCGCAAAATCCTGCCAGCTCAGTTTCTCCATGGCTTCACGACCCTGGGTCTCGCCATTATAAAAAGCCAGGGCACCGGCATGGTCTTTCATATACTCCATAACCATTCGCCGAATGCCCTCATTTACCTCCTCCTCATTGTTGGCAATATCGAGCAAGGCATGCACCCCTGGATTTTCTTTCAATAATTTATTCAATACATTTTTTGCATGAGGCGAAATTTGTACCTCATCCATTTTCTGAGTAGTGTTTTTTGTCATATTTTGTTTGCTCATATTTGTTTCATGGATTCAATGGCCCCGGCAAAACCGTAAGCAAAATCAACAATAAAAAAACTTATTTTAAATTGATCCAAAAAGGCTTTGAAAAAATTCCGACGAAACGGAAGAAAAGATAAGATTAAGCAAAAGCCTTGATATTCAACACAAAGATAAGAATTTTCAGGAATAAAATGAAGGCAAAAATTCTTAAAAACAACTTAAATACCTAAAGAACAAAACCTTAGAGCATTTAAATGTTTAATTTATTGACATAGTCCGTTTAAATTGATCCATTAGCGAGCGGTCGATAAGAAGCACCAGGAAGGCAAAAACACCCAGGAGCAGGAAAGCCATACTGTATTTGGCCAGGGCAGGCCAGGATGCAGTAAGCAGACTCACGAAATACACGGCCAGTGCAGCCACCATAAACAGCGCCAGGGTTTTCAACTCATAAGGAACCCTGAAGAATTTCTGCCCCCAAAAGAATGAGAGGAGTGTCATGGATACATAACAAACCAGGGTTGCCCAGGCCGAACCAAAGTATCCTATCAGGGGAATCCACCAGATATTCAGCAAAATGGTAATAAGAGCCCCGATGAGGGCAATGAGGGCCCCATAGCGAGTCTGTCCTGTAAGTTTATACCAAATGGAAAGGTTGAAATAGATGCCCAGAAACATATTGGCCAGCAGCAGAATGGGCACCACACCCAGGCCTTCGCGATAATCTTCGCCCACAAAATACTGCACAATGTCAATAAACAGCATTATGCCCAAAAAGATAAAAAGACAGGCAATCACAAAATATTTCATTACCTGGGCATAGAGCTGGCGTGCATCCTTGTTGGCGGCCTGCGAAAAGAAAAAAGGTTCGGCTGCAAAGCGGAATGCCTGTATGAATATGGTCATCATAATAGAAATCTTGTAACAGGCGCCATAAATGCCCACCTGCGACAGGGCCACCTCCTGGGGCAGCAAGTACTTCAGAAGGATCTTATCGAGGGCTTCATTGATAACTCCGGCCAAGCCAGCAACCAGCAGCGGCAATGAATATATCAGCATATTGTGAAGCATCCCGGAAGAAAATCCAAACTGACTGCGCAGCATTACCGGCACCAGCAGCAGCAGGGTAACGATGCTGGCCACGAGGTTCGAAATAAAAACATAACCCACGCCAATGGCTGGGTCGTATATGGCCGAAACCATTGATTGCAAACCTTGCGGGCCTTTTTCTAGCAGCCAGGGGCAAAGCAGCAGGAAAAACAGATTAAGCCCAATATTTACCCCAATATTTACAAACTTTACCAGGGCAAACTTCACGGGTTTGTTTTCGGCCCTGAGCCGTGCAAAAGGAATGGCAGCAATGGCATCCAGACCTACAATAATTCCCAGCCAGGCAATATACTCGGGGTGATCGGCAAACCCCAGCACTCCGGCAATAGGCTGCCTTAAGAATGATGTGGCAAGGATAAAAAGGGTAGAAGTAAAAAGTATGGAAAACAAAGTGGTGCTGAAAACTGTTTGCCGCTGATCGGGATGGTTCTCATAAAACCTGAAGAAAGCGGTCTCCATACCATAGGTAAGGATAACCAACAGGAATGCCACATAGGAATACATCAGGGTAACCACCCCGTACTCCTGGGTTTCAAAAATCAGGTGGGTATACAGCGGAACCAGCAGGTAATTGAGCAGCCTGCCAACAATGCTGCTCATTCCGTAAATGACCGTTTGCCCGGCCAGGCGCTTGATGGGGTGAACCGCCATGGGGGTTTTTGCTTACAAATTTGCAAATTAATTTCCACAATCGGCCAGAATCATTTCCTTGCGGGAAAATTCGGACGGTTTTTGTACATTGCATAAAAAACCCGGGCAATGAAACCTGCCTTGTTTATTGTATTTCTCTTTATGAAAGCCTTGCTGCTGGCTCAGCAAGTTTCTATTCCGTCAATAGAACTGTGGCACGATCATCATGATTGTGCCCATGTTAAAACTGCTTCCACCCGAAGTGGCACTTACCAGCAAAATCCGCTGCTGTGGCATTACGACGTGAAGTATTATGCACTGGATGTGACTGTTGACCCATCCGTGACCGAAATCAGCGGAAGCGCAAGGGTGATTGCCGAAATAACCGAAAGCCAGCTAAGCACTTTTGTGCTCGAGCTTCTGGACAACATGCAGGCCGACAGCGTGATGCAGAATCAACAGCGACTGCCGTTTGTTCATCAGAACAATGAACTGATCATTGACCTGCCCCAGCCTCTTGAGGCGGGAACCATGGTAGACCTGACGGTTTATTACCAGGGCATGCCGCAGGCTTCGGGTTTTTTCTCGGGCTTCCAAACCAACCTGACTCCTTACGGGAAACCGGTATTATGGACCCTGAGTGAGCCGCTCAATGCCCGGCAATGGTGGCCTGTAAAACAGGTGCTCGAAGACAAGGCCGACAGCGTGCAGGTAAGAATCACCACGCCGAAACCTTACCTGGCAGCCTCCAACGGATTGCTTACCGAGGTGGAAAGCCACACGGAAGACACCTCCACTTTTACCTGGAAATCGAACTATCCCATTGCCTACTACCTGGTGTCGCTGGCCGTTTCCGAATACCGCGAATTCAACTTTCAGGCTCCTTTGAACGGCAATGAGAACGAAGTGCTGGTGCAGAACTTTATTTACGACGATCCTGCCTATCTTCTGGCTCAGCGCGAGAACATTGAACGCACGCGCGACTTTTTGCAGGTTTTTTCACAGCTATTCGGCCAATATCCCTTTGCCGGCGAAAAGTACGGGCATGCTACGGCCCCAATGGGTGGCGGCATGGAGCATCAAACCCTGTCGACCATGAGCACTTTTACCTACGACCTGGTTAGTCATGAACTGGCCCACCAGTGGTTTGGAAACAGCGTAACCTGTGCCACCTGGAGTGATATCTGGATCAACGAGGGCTTCGCATCGTACAGTGAATACCTGGCGCGCGAAATGATTTCCGGAAGTGCCTCAGCACAAACATGGCTCAGCAACACCCACCAGTCGGTACTATCGGCACCCGATGGCAGTGTGTATGTGCCCCCACTGCAAACCACCGATGTGTGGCGGATTTTCAACGGACGGCTTTCTTACCGCAAGGGAGCCTCCATTTTGCACATGCTGCGAAAGGAAATCGACAACGACGCGCTGTTTTTTCAGCTTCTGCAAACTTACCACCTCGAATTTGCCGACAGCGTGGCCACAGGCGACGACTTCAGGAGAACAGCCGAGAGGGTGACCGGGCAGAACTGGGCCTGCTTTTTCGACCAGTGGTATTACGGAGAAGGTTACCCCATTTTCGACATTTACTGGTGGATGCGAAATGACAGCTTGCATGTGCGTTCGGTACAAACCACTTCAGCCAGTTATCCCGAAATATTTCAAACCAGCCTCGATTTTCGGCTCACAACAGCCGGACAACCCCTCGATGTGAGGTTTTTTCAGGATCAGCCCGACCAGACTTTCAGTATATTTATTGGACAACCTGTGCTGGAACTAAGCTTTGACCCCGAAGCATGGCTGTTGAAAAAAGCCACCATAAAAGAAAGAATCGAAGAAGACTTCGGTTACCAGGTAAAGGTGTATCCCAACCCGGCCACAGACCGCTTTACCATATACAGCGAAAGCCCGGCACCAGGTGGTACATACAGGCTTTACGATATTAAAGGAAATATAGTGCAACAGGGAAAACTCACCCATCGTGCCACTGAAATTGAGTTCAAGACAGCAATGGGAAGCGTTTTTTACCTTTTGGAGGTTCTGCCGGCCAACAACAGGAAACCAATATGGGTTAAACTGTTGAGAGTGGGTTAATTATCCATTCCTTTTTCAGCACGGACTTTGGCTTTCCAGATCTGGTACCCATCCAAAAAGGAATCAGGATCATTGACCCTAAGCCAGGTACCGTACTTCACGTAATCAGGAATTATGCCTCCGTTCGACTTTTTCTGGTCCTCGGGAATACCTACCTGATTGAGGTGCCTTTCATAAGAAATTTTGCTGGGTCTTTCGTCTTTTCTGTTCATGGTTGTTTAATTACTAGGATACGGCGGGGTGAAGCGCAGTATTTTAAAACCTAAGTGAAAAACGCAATTAAATTGTCTAATTAAAAAATTTTGTAGCCCCGATAGGAATCGAACCTATATTTAAAGTTTAGGAAACTTCCGTTCTATCCATTGAACTACGGGGCCTAAATCGCGGCAAATATAAATAATTTTTCTCTTTATTAAAAACACACTCATAGTTTTTAATAGAAAGTGGGAAAAAATCGTATGACCAAAAATAGCTATATCTAACTAATGGTACTTCCGTTCTCAAATTCTTTTCCGGGTACTACAAATGCGAGCTGGCCATTGCCGTCTTCGGCCATTAGTAGCATTCCGTGCGACAAAACGCCCTTAATCATCTTAGGTTCAAGGTTTAACAAAACCACCACCTTCTTACCAACAATTTCCTCTGGGGTATAATATTCAGCAATACCCGATACAATGGTGCGCTTGTCCACACCCGTATCCACTTCCAGTTTTAAAAGTTTTTTGGTTTTGGCTACTTTTTCGGCCGACAATATGGTAGAAACCCTTAGATCGATCTTCGAAAAATCATCAAAGCTTACCGCGGATTTTGAGGGTGCTGCCTTAACTTCCGCTTTTGCGTTGTATTCTTTGGTTTTCAGCAGTTTTTGCACCTGGGCATCTATCTGTGAATCTTCAATTTTTTCAAACAAAAGAGATGGCTCTTTTAGGCTATGGCCAGCCAGTAAAACCCGATCATTGCCCGCCCTTTGCCAGAGGTTTTCTTCCAGGTTCAGCATTTCTCTGAGCTTCCGGGCTGTAAAAGGAAGGAATGGTTCTGACAATATGGCCAGGCTGGCGCAAATCTGAAGACTGATATTTAGAATGGTGGCTACCCTTTCAGGATCGGTTTTAAATATTTTCCATGGCTCGGCATCCGTAAGGTATTTGTTGCCAAGCC
Source organism: Bacteroidales bacterium (assembly GCA_019429365.1). Classification (GTDB taxonomy): domain Bacteria; phylum Bacteroidota; class Bacteroidia; order Bacteroidales; family UBA7960; genus UBA7960. The sequence continues at coordinate 11,461 of JAHYJD010000034.1, forward strand.
GGGCAAGGTTCATAAACTCGGCCAGGGCTTCGCGGAAACGGTAATTTTCGAGGCTCTGCGAAATCTTTCCGGGGAAAGCAGCAAGGGTTTCAAGGGTCTTGCTATCGTCATCACTGAGCTGCCCAGAGGCTGGCACTACCCCACCGAAGTATTTATGGGAAAGCACCATGGTGCGGTTTACAAAATTGCCAAAAATGGCCAGCAACTCACTGTTGTTACGCGCCTGAAAATCCTTCCAGGTAAAATCGTTGTCTTTGGTTTCTGGTGCGGCAGCGCAAAGCACATAGCGAAGCACATCCTGTTTGCCGGGAAACTCTTCCAGGTATTCGTGCAGCCATACGGCCCAGTTTCGCGAGGTGGAAATCTTATCGCCTTCCAGGTTCAGAAACTCGTTGGCAGGCACATTCTCCGGAAGGATATAGCTGCCTTCGGCCTTAAGCATGCTGGGAAAAATAATACAGTGAAATACGATATTATCCTTTCCAATAAAGTGCACCAACTTGCTGTCGGGGCTTTTCCAGTATTTTTCCCAGTCTTTGCCCGTGGTTTCGCCCCATTCGCGGGTAGCCGAAATATATCCAATGGGGGCATCGAACCACACGTAAAGCACTTTGCCCTCGGTTCCTTCCACGGGCACTTTCACGCCCCAGTCGAGGTCGCGGGTTACTGCCCTGGGCTGCAGGCCCTGGTCAATCCACGATTTGCACTGTCCGTACACATTGGGTTTCCAATCGTGCTTGTGTCCTTCAAGAATCCATTCGCGCAGCCAGCCTTCATACTGGTCGAGGGGAAGGTACCAGTGCCTGGTGGCTTTCATTACTGGTGCATTGCCACTGAGCACCGATTTGGGGTTGATCAGATCGGTAGGGCTGAGTGAAGTGCCGCAGTTTTCGCACTGATCGCCATAGGCCCTTTCATAACCACAGTGCGGACAAGTGCCGGTAATATATCGGTCGGCCAAAAAATGGCGGGTTTCCTCGTCGTAGTATTGCTCGCTCTCTTTTTCGATAAACTGCCCGTTATCATACAGCTTACGGAAGAATGCCGAAGCCGTTTCGTGGTGAACAGGTGCTGAGGTGCGGCTATACACATCGAAAGAAATACCAAACTTCTCAAAGGAGTCTTTGATCATTTTGTGGTACTTGTCAACGATCTGCTGCGGAGTAACCCCTTCCTGCCGGGCCTTTATGGTGATGGGAACGCCATGCTCATCGCTGCCACCGATAAAAACCACATCCTCCCCTTTCAGACGAAGATAGCGTGCATAAATATCGGCAGGCACATAAACCCCGGCCAGGTGCCCTATATGAACAGGACCGTTGGCATAGGGAAGCGCTGATGTTACGGTATATCGATTGAATTTTATTTCAGGTTTTTTATCAGAATTACTCACTGCAATAATATTTGGAGAAAACACACAAAAGATGGCTGTTTAACCCGAAACGAAATAAAACTGACCGTTTCTTCAGGCAAACAATCAGCAAAGTTAAAAAATACATTCATATCCCCGGAAAAGCAAAAAAGGATTGCAGGCAACAATCAATCCTGGTTCGGAAAATACCCGATCATTTTCTGAAAAAGCTTTTCAAAATCAAAAGGTTTGGTTAAAAAATCATCCACTCCTGCTTCGAAAGCCCGTTTGCGGGTTTCAAGGAAAGCATCGGCTGTAAGGGCAATGATCGGTATCTTGGGGTTCTTGAATTTCCCAGTACTATTGCTTCTTATCATTTTTGTCAATTCGTACCCATCAATACTTGGAAGCAAGAGGTCCATCAGAATGAGATCGAAATCATTTTCTTCAAGAAAAGAAAGTGCTTGCTCACCAGTGGCGGCAATGGTAAGGCTCGCATTCCATTTTTTTTCAATGATTCTTCTTCCCACAAACTGATTCATTTTGTCATCTTCAACCATGAGGACCCGCATTCCAGCCAATGTTTTCAGGGTTGGATTTTCAGTATTCAGATTGATGCCGGAGGCAAGAGAAATACCTTTTTTCATTGGGAGGGAAAAGGTAAATACAGAACCGATTCCAGGCTTGCTGATGGCTGATATTGTTCCCCCTTGCAGTTCAACCAGTCTTTTGCATACCGTGAGGCCAAGGCCGCTCCCCCCGTATTTACGGGTAGTGCTGGTTTCGGCCTGGGTGAATTTTTCAAAAATAGCATCCAGGCGGTCATTTGCAATTCCAATGCCTGAATCTTCAACTTCAAAGAGTATTTGGCAGTCCGCTCCCTTTTCTGATAACATTTTTACTTTTAGGCTTACAAAACCTTTCTCGGTGAACTTTATACCATTTGAGAATAAATTAAACAGCACCTGCTTCAACCTGAGTGTGTCTGCCTGCAACACTTTCGGGACATCATCACCAATATGAACAAGGAGGTGAATATTTTTTTCCTGGGCTTTTATCTCAAGTGTCTTTTTCAATTCAAGCACCAAATATCTGATATCAAAATTAAACCTTTCGAACTCTATGTTACCTGATTCAATCTTGTTGAAATCCAGAATATTATCAATAAGGCCCAGCAGGTGCCTGGCCGATATTTTTACTGACTCCAGGTTTTCCAGCTGGTCGTGCGTGAGTTTTTCTTGAAGCATTAAATCGGTAAGGGCCACAACGGCATTCAGGGGCGTGCGTATTTCATGACTCATTAAGGATAGAAATTCCAGTTGAGCTTTGCGGGCTTTTTCTGCTTCCTCCTTTGCCTGAATAATTTGTTTTTCAGCCTGTCGCTTTTCACTTACATCCCTGATTATGGCCTGAACCATTGTTTTATAACCAAAATAAATACTGGCCATGCTGACTTCTGCTTCGAAGAGTTGCTCGCCCCTAAGCAAAACAGTGTCAAAAATCAAGGGCTGACCTGCTAAAACTTCACTGATCTTTGCCATAAAAAATGCCTCACTGCTTTCACCATTTGCCTGACGCTCCGGACTTAAATCCAAAAGACTCATTGATGGAAGATGGTTGCAGTTTTCTTTAAAAAGCACCCCTGCATTCCTGTTGCAATCAATTACTTGTAAGCCATCAAGTATTACTATGGCATCGTATGACTTGTCAAACAAAGACCTGTATTTTTTTTCAGAAGCCAAAAGATTTTTCTCTGCCAGCTTTCGCTGGGTAATGTCTTCCTTAATGGCAAGGTAATTTATTATTTTCCCCTGTTTGTTTTTTATCGGGGTGATGTTTCCAATTTCCCAGAATAACGCCCCGGACTTTGAATGGTTCAAAAACTCACCGGTCCAGGTTTTTCCACTGGTAATGGTCTCCCATAGTTCCTTGTAATTGACAAGCGATTTCTCATATTTCAGAATCCTGGGGTTTTGTCCCAAAACCTCTTTTTCTGAAAAGCCGGTTACTTTATAAAAACGAGGATTCGCATATTCTATGTTGCCATGTGTATCCGTAATAAAAATTGAATTGGCACTTTGCTCAAATGCGGCCGAAAGGCGTATTAGGTGCTCCTCATATTCCAGCTCAAGTTGATCTTCAAGGAAAAGAATTTCCTGGAAAAAGTCCTTGATGTCTTCACGGAATCCTTCGTCGGGAATGTTTCCCGAATTCAGTTTCTTCAGAAATGCTTCAGACCTTTGTCTTAAGATTTTGCGTTTCCCTTCCTGTCTCATAAAAATATCGTGTTTCCTCATACTGTGATTAATTTCATGGCTGGAACCCTGGTTTTTTTTGAATAAAAACCAAACCTGCAGCTAAAGTTACGATTTTTTAAGACCAAAAAAAACATTTGTTATACATTTTTTATCTGGTTTTAGCAGGAACGCTTGAAAAATGTTTGAAACATGCAGCGGGTTTAAACAGCTTTAAGGAAATAAAGAATTAACTTTGTATAAATAAACTGACTAAATGGCATAATTATGTTTTTGTTTCCTATTGTAAAGAAAAGCCGTCAATTGGTTGTTAAAACACTCAGCGGGACAACCATTTTGTTGGTTCTGCTGGCAGTTTTTTTGAGGATCACTTCGCGCTTTACCGGTCTCGACCAGGTAATTGATTATGTTTTTGCAGCAGGGGCAATCATGCTGATTGTGACATTGCTTTTCAGGGTAATCTTCAAAACCACTGTTGACGCCGGCTTTGTGGGTTTCGACGGCCCCGATTTTTTCATAAAGGGAAAGGACAAAAGTTTCCATATTGACATCCCTGCCGAAAAAATTGAACGAATAGTATTTCAGCCGGGTCACAGCGCCGACACCTATCCGGCCGCGTCATTTTTTCTCGGGTTGGTTGGTCTTATTTGGGGCAGCCACGAAGGAACCGACTCTATGCTCATAGTTCATTCAGAATACGGTATTTCGCATTACCACATGAAGTTTGAGACCGATCGTCAAATGGAAATATTTGAAGGAATCTTAAAGAAACATCCCAAAGCGGTCATTTTAAAAAAGGATTAAGGCATGTCAGAAATCCAATCCATAAAACAGCGTTTTGGCATCATTGGTTTTTCGCCCCGACTCGATCGCGCCATTGATGTGGCCCGCCAGGTGGCTGCCACCGACATTACGGTGCTTATTACCGGCGAAAGTGGCACCGGCAAGGAAGTTTTTCCAAAGATCATTCACCAGCTGAGTGCCCGCAAGCACGGCCCTTACATTGCCGTAAACTGCGGCGCCATACCCGAAGGAACCATCGACTCAGAACTTTTCGGCCACGAGAAAGGTGCCTTCACCGGCGCCCACGACTCCCGCAAAGGTTATTTTGAAGTAGTAAACGGCGGCACCATTTTTTTGGATGAGGTGGCCGAACTGCCACTGCTCACCCAGGTGCGCCTGCTTCGCGTGCTCGAATCGGGCGAGTTTATCCGCGTGGGCTCCTCAAAAGTGCAGAAAACCGATGTGCGCGTGGTGGCGGCCACCAACGTTAACCTGCAGGAAGCCATCTCTTCCGGCCGCTTCCGCGAAGACCTTTATTATCGACTCAATACCGTGCCCATACAGGTGCCGCCCCTGCGCGAACGCAAGGACGATATCGTGCTGCTTTTCCGCAAATTTTCTTCCGATTTTGCCGAAAGATACCGCATGCCGCCCCTGCAACTTACATCCGATGCGGAGGATTTTCTCATGCGGCAGCGCTGGTCGGGAAACATTCGCCAGCTGAAAAACCTTGCCGAGCAAATCTCTGTCATAGAAAGCAACAGGACCATTAATGCCGACATATTGTTAAAGTATATGCCTGCCGAGTTTGAAAACCGCCTCCCAATGGTAATGAATCCGGCGGCCAGCAGGTCAAGCGACCTGAACGAAAGGGAGATTCTCTACAAGATCCTGTTCGACATGAGGCGCGACATTACCGACCTGAAAAAGATCATTGGAAAAATGGTGGAAACAGGTCAGGTGTCAAACTCTTTCGAGGAAGAACATGCACAGTTGCTTCAAAAGCTTTATGAAAAAACGGACCTGCCCCAGGTTTACAATGAAGATAGAGGCATTAAGATCAGCGAGCCCGATATGCCGGAGGAGGTGGAGGCTTACGAAGAAGCTGCTCACGTGGAGGTAGAGGAAAGCCTTTCCATACATGAAAAAGAAAAGGACCTGATTATCAGGGCTCTGCAGAAATACAACGGACGCCGCAAGAAAGCCGCCGAGGAACTTGGCATTTCAGAGCGCACCCTTTACCGCAAAATCAAGGAATACGATATAGGCTGACCACTTTTTTGTGTATTTTTGTTGGCCCTCAAAGAATTAAAGAAATATGCGCCTTCGTTTTAATAATTATCATTTGTATCTTGGTCTGATTTTGCTGGCCTCACTTTCCTCTTGCGGCATCTATTCCTTCACCGGGGCAAGTATTCCGCCAGAGGCACGCACCTTTTCCGTAAGCTATTTTCCCAACAATGCCCAGCTGGTGCAACCCACCCTGAGCCAGCGTTTTACCGAAGCCCTTCAAGACAAGTTCCTGAAGCAAACCAACCTGCGCCTGGTTGACAACGGTGGCGACCTTCACTTTGAAGGAAGCATTACCGGCTACACTACCGCCCCGGCGGCCATCAGCGGCGACGACCGCGCCGCCCTCAACAGGCTCACCATCACCGTAAGGGTTACCTTTATCAATGAGTTTGAACCCGACAACGATTTCGAAAGATCTTTTTCGAGATACTGGGACTACGACAGCAACCGCAGCCTGAGCGAAATCGAAGACGAAGCCATTACCATTATTACCGAAGCCCTGGTGGAAGATATTTTTAACCAGGCCGTGGTAAACTGGTAGAAAAACCGGGCAAAATGCAACAGGAAAGATTTCTTGAACTACTTAACCATCCTGAAAAGCTCGACAAGGGCAGCATGGAGCAGTTGCGGCAATTGGCTGCCCGCTATCCTTACAGCCAGCCCCTTCGCATTTTACTGGCCAAAAACCTTCAGACACTTAAAGACCCCGATTTTGAACGGCAGGTAAACCAGGCAGCAGCCTATGCCTTCGACCGCCGTCATTTTCAAAGCTATATGTCGGGCCGACAAAGAAACACCGTTGCCGCGCCTCCTCCCAAAGCCGAAACACAAAAAAAGAAAAGCAGTTTCGCTTTGCTACCCTCGTGGATGATTCAACTTTTCTCAAAAAAGCAGCCAAGCCAAAATGCCGTACAAGAAGCAAGGGAAGTGCCGGAGCCCCCAGTTCAGGAAACTGGAACGGCTGACCCTGTAATTGCAGATCAGCAACCGCCTGTCAGTCAGATGCCCCGGCCCACACGCAAGCACGACCAACTGATTGAAAAATTCCTTAAGGAAGAACCCCGTATTAAGCCCATTCGCGACCACAGCAACCAGGAAAACCTGGCAGAGAGGAACCTGTTGGAACCAGAGGAAATTGGTACTGAGACACTTGCCAAGATCTTCCTGAAGCAGGGGCTGCATGAAAAAGCCCTCGATATCTACAAAAAATTATCCTTGAAATATCCGGAAAAAAGCAGTTACTTTGCAGAAAAAATAAACACCGTTAAAAACGAAATCAATTTAAAGAAATAACCCATGGGTGCGTATGTTTTAATTTCGGTACTGATTCTTATTACCTGTATACTGCTGGTACTTATCGTACTGGTGCAAAACTCAAAAGGCGGCGGTCTGGCCTCCAACTTTTCTTCGAGCAACCAGGTAATGGGCGTTAGAAAAACCACCGACTTTCTAGAAAAATCGACCTGGACACTGGCCATAGTTTTGGTAGTGCTTACCCTGGCCTCGACCTTTGTCATTCCCCGTTCGGAGCAGCGCCAGGCGCAGCAAAGCGAAATTCGTGACCTTATTCCGGCGCAGCAACTGCCGCCAGCCGACTTTCAGGCACCTGCCCAAACCGGCAGCGACGAGGTAGAAGACTAAAAAACTTTCCTTGAATTAAAATGTCAGAATGGCAGCCCATTCTGACATTTTTTTTTGACACCGTCTCTTTATAGCAAATTTGTCCTGAAAAACGGGGGCAGGAACCTTTGGCACGGATTGTGAAAAGCCGGTGTGCAAGCAATTTTTTCTTGAATCAAAACAACATTGTTTAACAAATAAATCAATTAGAAAATGGCAGACATTAAAATCCAACCTTTAGCAGACCGCGTTGTGGTTGAACCAGCACCCGCCGAAGAAAAGACCTCGGGCGGCATTATTATTCCCGACACCGCAAAGGAAAAACCCCAGAGGGGTACCGTGGTTGCCGTTGGAACCGGCACCAAAGACCAGCCCATGACCGTTAAGGTTGGCGACCAGGTGCTTTATGGCAAATATGCTGGCACCGAACTTAGTTTCGAAGGAAAAGATTATCTGATCATGCGTGAGTCAGACATCCTGGCCATCGTATAATCATTCCACGTATTAAAAAATCTTAAACATCAAATAATATGGCAAAAGACATAATATTCGGACTGGAAGCGCGCAACTCCCTGAAAGTGGGCGTTGACAAACTTTCGAATGCAGTAAAAGTAACCCTCGGCCCAAAAGGTCGCAATGTAATTATCGACAAGAAATTTGGTGCACCCATTATTACCAAGGATGGTGTTACCGTTGCAAAAGACATTGAACTGGAAGACGCCATTGAAAACATGGGTGCCCAGATGGTGAAGGAAGTAGCCAGCAAAACTGCCGATGCAGCAGGTGATGGTACAACTACCGCTACTGTTCTTGCCCAGGCTATCGTTACCAACGGCCTTAAAAACGTTACCGCAGGCGCCAACCCAATGGACCTGAAGCGCGGCATCGACAAAGCCGTTGAAAAGGTGGTTGAAAACCTCCGCAAACAATCGAAAGAAGTTGGCGACAGCACCGACAAAATTGAGCAGGTTGCCACCATTTCTGCAAACAACGACAGCTCTATTGGCAAACTGATTGCCGAAGCCATGAGCAAAGTAAAAAAAGAAGGTGTTATCACCATTGAAGAAGCAAAAGGTACTGAAACCAGCGTAAAGGTGGTGGAAGGTATGCAATTCGACCGCGGCTACATCAGCCCCTACTTCGTGACCGACACCGACAAAATGGAAGCCGTTTATGAAGATCCTTTCATTCTGATCTACGACAAAAAGATCAGCACCATGAAGGATTTCCTTCCTATCCTGGAGAAAGTGGTTCAGACCGGCAAACCCCTCCTTATAATTTCTGAAGATGTGGATGGGGAAGCATTGGCCACCCTGGTTGTTAACAAACTGCGTGGCTCGCTGAAGATTGCAGCGGTGAAGGCTCCTGGATTTGGCGACCGTCGCAAGGCCATGCTCGAAGACATTGCCATTCTTACCGGTGGTACCGTGATTAGCGAAGAGCAGGGCTATAAGCTCGAAAACGCTGACCTCTCGCAGCTCGGACGTGCTGAAAAGATCTCTATCGACAAGGATAACACAACCATCGTCAGCGGTAAGGGCGACAAGGACATGATTAAGGCCCGCATCAACCAGATCAAAACCCAGATGGAAAATACCACCAGCGACTACGACCGTGAAAAACTGCAGGAACGCCTTGCCAAGCTGGCCGGTGGTGTAGCAGTGCTTTACGTTGGTGCAGCCAGCGAGGTGGAAATGAAAGAGAAAAAAGACCGCTTTGACGATGCGCTGCACGCTACCCGTGCTGCCGTTGAAGAAGGTATCGTTCCCGGCGGTGGTGTGGCCTATATCCGCGCACTGGAAGCCCTCGTTGATTTTAAAGGCGACAATGACGACGAAACCACTGGTGTGGCAATAGTTCGTCGCGCCCTGGAAGAACCCCTCCGCATGATCGTTGAAAATGCTGGTGTGGAAGGTTCAATTGTTGTTCAGAAAGTAAAAGAAGGCAAGGAAGACTTTGGCTTCAACGCCCGTAACGAAACATACGAAAACCTTTACGAGTCTGGTGTAATTGACCCCACCAAGGTAACCCGTATTGCCCTCGAAAACGCTGCTTCCATTGCCGGTATGTTGCTCACTACCGAGTGCGTGCTTGCCGAAATTAAGGAAGATAAGCCCGAAATGCCAATGAACCCAGGTATGGGTGGCATGGGCGGCATGATGTAATAATCAACCCCTCATGAATAATGAAAAAGCCGCTTCCGGATCCGGAAGCGGCTTTTTTTATTCCATAACGATTGTGGTGTTTTGAAACTCCACCCTGTCTCCCGGCCGCAGCTTGGCACGCTTACGGGTTTCGATTTCACCATTGAGCTTCACGAGGCCCTCCTCAACAAAAGCTTTGGCCTGCCCGCCGCTCTCGGCCAGGTTCATGGCCTTGAGCAGCTGAATCAGTTCAATGAATTCGCCGCGAATGGCAAAGCTTAAAGTTTTACTCATTCGTTTCGGTAATGGTTATTTTTTCGATGCGGTCGCCGGCACGGATCAGATCGATCACCTCAATACCTTCTACCACTTTTCCAAAGCAGGTGTGGTTGCGGTCGAGGTGGGCGGTATTTTGGCGGCTGTGGCAAATAAAAAATTGCGAGCCACCGGTGTCGCGCCCGGCATGGGCCATGGAAAGTACGCCACGGTCGTGGTACTGGTTATCGCCATCGAGCTCGCATTTAATGCGGTAGCCCGGGCCACCCATGCCAGTGCCATCAGGGCAACCGCCCTGAATAACAAAATCAGGAATCACACGGTGAAAAGTCAGTCCATCATAAAAACCTTTGCGCGAAAGGTCAACAAAATTCTTTACCGTATTGGGCGCATCCTTTTCATAAAAATGCACTTTCATGGTGCCCTTCACGGTTTTAATTTCAGCAGTAAGCATGTTGTATGGTTTTTAAATTAATATTTGGTAAGCGTTGCGTTGATATCGTGGTCGTAGGTACTCTGTCCGATGGTAACAACCACAAAGTACGACATGTTCAGCACATTGCCCGAAATGGTTCCCTGGCCTTCAACCCAGAAAATGCCGCTGGTCTGAGCTTCGATATACACCCGCGTGCCCACTACCACACCAAATACATTGATGCCGGCATTGAAAAAATTTTCGAACACGATCTCATCGTCCGATCCGGATACTTTGCGAATGCGCACATCGTAATATGAGAGGCTACCATCCACGTAGTTATACTCTTCCACGGCATAACGACCAGTAAACTTGTTGCGTTCATCGATCTCTATTTTGCTGCAGCCCGCAAAACTTGCCAGCAAGAGCAAAAGCAGGGCGGTAATGGTAATTTTTGTTTTCATGGCCCTTGGATTTTAATGGTTGTTAATTACTTAAAAGCAAAAAGGCACTACCTTATTTTGGAGGTTAATGGGTTTCTGAGGCCCTGGTATTCTGAAAGTTCAAGTTTAACGCTGCCTACCACCAGGCCCGATTCTACCAGGAGCGGCACACGGTTTTTGTCATCCGAGATCCACAACGTCATGGGATAAGGCTGCGAAAAAACTTTACCACTAAGCACCATGGGCTTAAACCTCAAAGTGTTGAAAGTACCCAGGCGGGTGTTGATGCGCTCGTAGCCATCGAACACAATGCGGGTAACATACACGGAGTCGTCGAGAAAAAAATCCACATTAAACTCATCCCCAACTTGGGGATTCTCGAACTCGTAGGTGCGGGCAAAATAAAAAGCCGAGATAATATCCTGCACATAGGCCGGTATGGGTAACGTACCCGAGTTGCTTACAGCCACCTGGTCGAAGTGATTGAACATCACATCCTGGCTCTTGCGATATTTCCCCTCTTCCACCCTTCTGATAAACAACAGTGGGGCTATGGCCGAGCGGTCGATATAGGATTCGAAGCGGTTGTTAACCCTGAAAAACAGGTTAAAAAGGCCGCGAGTGCGCATGAGCCCAATCACAGGCATGGTGCTGCGGCCGCCGATCATTTCAGACCTTTGCTGCACCTCCAGGCTGGCTTCGCCGGCGGTAACATTGCCGGTAAGCGCGCTGCTGTAGTAGGCACGAAACACCAGCTTCTCGCCGGGTGAGAAAGCTGAATTTTCTACTTTTCGCATCTCCTGGCCGAAAGAATAACCTGGAAGGCCAAAATAAAAAAACAAAGACAACAATAAAATGCCGTGACGGAAAAGAAAGGTTTTATTAAAAACACGCATGGGTATCAGGATTATTTATTAGTAACGGAATCCCTTTCGTAAAATTTTACCTTCAAGAGACTGTTCCTTACTTTTCAAAAAACATTCCAAAAAGCACAATTGCTTGATATTCAGCAAAAATATTTTCCAGAAGGATCCTAAATAACCACGTTTACGATCTTACCGGGCACCACGATCACACGCTTTGGGGCTTTGCCTTCGAGCCATTTAGCCGCCTCGGGGGTAGCCAGCACGGCAGCCTCAACATCCTCTTTTGGGCTATCGGCAGGCAGTTCGAGTTTAAAACGGGTTTTCCCGTTAAATGAAACCGGGTAGGTAATGGTATCGTCGGCTACATACTTTTCTTCCCATTGGGGAAACTCCGCCACAGTAACACTGCCGCCATGCCCGAGCAAGTGCCAGAGCTCTTCGCCCAGGTGGGGCGCAAAAGATGAAATCATGACAGCCAGGGGCTCCAGTATCTCGCGCTTGTTGCAGCCAAGGTCACCCAGCTCATTCACGCAAATCATAAAGGTGCTCACGGCGGTGTTGAAAGAGAATTTCTCAATATCCTCGCCAACCTTCTTAATGGTTTTGTGCAGCACCTTCTTTTCCTGATCAGTGGCGGGCTCGTCGGTAACGTACCATTCATTATTATTACCGTTGTAAAGGCGCCAGAGTTTGCGTATAAACCTGAACACGCCTTCAATGCCGTTGGTATCCCAGGGTTTGGCCTGCTCTATTGGCCCAAGGAACATTTCGTACAGTCGCAGGGTGTCAGCCCCGTAGCGCTCAATCAGATCATCCGGGTTCTGCACATTATGGAAGGACTTCGACATTTTCTCAATTTCCCAACCACAAAGGTATTTGCCATCTTCCAGGATAAATTCCGCATTCTTATATTCGGGGTTCCAGTTTCGGAAAGCATCCAGGTCGAGCACATCGTGGTGTACGATGTTCACATCTGCGTGGATAGGCGTCACATCATAATCCTTAATAAGGTTGTATGATACAAACTTATTGGTACCCTTTATGCGGTACACAAAATTGGATCGCCCCTGTATCATTCCCTGATTGATCAGCTTCTTGAAAGGCTCATCTTTGACAACTAAACCAATATCGAACAGGAACTTGTTCCAAAAGCGCGAATAGATCAAGTGGCCGGTTGCATGTTCGGCACCGCCCACATACAGGTCGACATTCTCCCAGTATTCCACGGCTTCTTTCGACACCAGGGCCTGCTCGTTGCGCGGATCCATATAACGAATATAATAGGCACTCGATCCGGCAAAGCCCGGCATGGTGTTTCGCTCGAGCGGATAACCCTCTTTGGTTTGCCAATTGATGGCGCGCGCAAGGGGCGGTTCGCCTGTTTCGGTGGGAAGGTATTTGTCCACTTCGGGCAGTTCGAGCGGAAGCTCCGACTCTTTGAGTACATATGGTATCCCATCCTTATAATACACGGGGAAGGGCTCGCCCCAGTATCGCTGCCGGCTGAAGATGGCGTCGCGCAGGCGGAAATTTATTCGGCCGGTGCCTATACCCATTTTCTCCAGGCGGGCAATCACGTTGCTGATGGCTTCCTTCACCTCCAGGCCATTGATAAAGTCGCTATTGATCATGGTGCCTTCCTTGGCATCATACGATCCATCTTCGATGTTTCCGCCGGTGACCACTTCAACAATATCAAGGCCGAAGTGCTTTGCAAAGGCATAGTCGCGGCTGTCGTGCGCCGGAACGGCCATGATAGCGCCGGTGCCATAACCTGCCAGCACATAGTCGGCAATATAAATAGGCATGGGCTTTCCCGAAAAGGGATGCACTGCATATCCTCCGGTAAACTGTCCCGAAACGGTTTTCACCTCGGCCATTCGTTCGCGGTCCGAACGGCGGCTGGCCATGGTTACATACTGGTCAACGGCAGCGGAAAATTCAGGCGTGGTGATCTGCCTTACCAGCTCATGCTCAGGCGCCAGCACCATAAAGGTGGCGCCAAAAATGGTGTCGGGGCGGGTGGTAAACACCTCAATACTATTTTCATGACCATCAACCCCAAAAAATATGGTAGCCCCTTCGGAGCGGCCAATCCAGTTACGCTGTATCTCTTTTATTGACTCACTCCACTCTATACGTTCCAGCCCTTCGAGCAAACGATCGGCATATGCGGTAATGCGCAGAAACCATTGCTGCATTTTTTTGCGTTCCACCGGGTGGCCTCCCCTTACCGAAAAACCTTCCTTCACCTCATCATTGGCAAGCACGGTTCCAAGGGCCGGGCACCAGTTTACCATGGTATCGGAAAGATAAGCCAGGCGATAGTGCATAAGCACTTGTTGCTGGTCAGCCTCACTCATTTGCTTCCAATCGTTGGCAGAAAAAACAGGAAGCGGATCACAGGCAGCATCAACGCTGGCATTTCCGCTTGTTTCAAATTCAGCCACAAGCTTGCTGATGGGCTCGGCTTTCCGGGTTTTGTTGTTGTAAAAATGATTAAAGAGCTGTATGAAGGTCCATTGGGTCCACTTGTAATAGCCGGGGTCGCAGGTGCGCACCTCGCGGTCCCAATCGTAGGAGAAGCCAATCTTGTCGAGCTGCTCGCGGTAGCGGTTTATGTTGCGCTCGGTGGTTATGGCCGGGTGCTGCCCGGTTTGAATGGCATATTGTTCTGCCGGAAGGCCATAGGCATCATAGCCCATGGGGTGCAGCACGTTAAAGCCTTTTTGGCGCTTGAAGCGCGAATATATGTCGGAGGCAATATAGCCCAGCGGATGGCCCACATGCAAACCAGCACCCGAAGGGTAAGGAAACATATCGAGCACGTAAAACTTGGGCTTTTGCCTGTCGATGTCGGTTTTATAGGTCTTGTTCTCGCTCCAGAATCTCCGCCACTTCTTCTCTACTTCCCTGAAATTGTAGTCCATATCGTTTTGTAAGGTTAAATCTTTTCAAACTGCGAAATTAGTAAATGTAAGCCAAACAGGCGGTTAAAATTTGCTTTCGCTAAAGACAGCGCCCCGGCAGGAATTGCCGGGGCGCTGAATGTGTTTTTCCCTGAAAAGGATTAAAATTATCTGCTGATGACCACAGAGGTGGTTTGCACACCATGCTCAGAGGTGAGACTTACGAAATAAATCCCCCTGGTCCAGGTGCTGGCATCCAGCTCGATGGTTTGTGAAGCGCCGATGCTTTCGAGGGTTCTGACAAACACCACGTTGCCGGCGGCATCAATCACCCTGAGTTGCCCGGTGCCGAAACCCCTGTTCAACTTCAGGAAAAACTTTCCGGAAGCGGGATTGGGATACACGGTAAAGCCTGCCAGCGTTTCTGGTTCATCTACCGAGGTCACATCCTGGAAGTATGCATGGACCGTTTGGTCACTGTTCATGGTCACATTAAATACATTGCTTGGAATGTTCTGGCTTCCCACGGTCCAGTGCTGGAACACCCACATGCCATCGTTTGTGGCGGTAAGGGTGACGCTGGTGCCGTGTGGATACACATGCTCACCCACTTCTGGATCGGTGATCCCTTCACCGGTTTTCAGAATGGTAAGCGTATGGGTGACCAGGTTGAACACTGCCACCAGGTTGCGGTCGCTTTCAATGTTGAAGCTGTAAGTGGCACCGGCATCTTCTATCACCTCTCCGGCTTCGGTCCAATGCACAAATACGTAGCTGGCTGCAGGCACAGCGGTAACAACAACCAGGGTTCCGTGTTCAAAAACACCCGATCCGGCCACGCTGCCACCTGCTGTTGGCTCAGCGGTAACCACCAGCTGATAAGTGTTGATCTGGAAATGGGCAGTAAAGCTGCGCGGACCAGTTATCTCAAAGGTGTATGCTTCGTTTTCAGAAATTACCTCATCGGCTTCAGTCCAGTTTACGAAAGTATGATAATCGGCTGCCTGGGCGGTAATGGTTACGGTCTGTCCGTGGTAATATTCGCCGGCACCCATTGCGGTTCCACCAGTTTCGGGATCGGCGGAAATGCTTACCATATAGCGCAGATAAGTCATCGTGATGTCGAGGTCAAAGTCGGCATCAACAATGGACACCTGCCCCGATTGCGGCGCAAAGCCATACTTTGAGACAAAGAAGTCGTAAGCGCCGGCAACCACCTGCAGCGAAATGCTTCCCTGGCTGTCTGTGAAATATCCGCCAAAGTTTTCCAGCACCAGGTAAGCGCCTTCCACCGGGTTGCCAAATTCATCGTCAATATTGATGTCGAGGGCGTAAGTTGTGGCATCTTCGGGAATAAGCATTATGGTAATCATAACATCCTGGTCAACGACCATCACCGAGCCGTTGGCATCGAAGTAGCCCTCCTTTTGAATGGTAAAGGCGTAAGTGCCTGCAATCACGTCGGCAAACAGATAGTCGCCGGCAGCATTGGTTAATCCATTGAGGCTAATCACGGCCTCTTCCACCGGTTCGCCATCGGGGTTAACAACCAGAAATTCCACATCGAACACAGGTGGAACTACACTGATGGTAACCGGCACCAGTATATCGTCGCCGGCATTGCTTCTAACCACAATGTTAGCCTGGTAATCGCCGAGTTCCAAGTCGCTGGCATCGATCACTACCAGAGGCGTTGCCTCCTGGTCGGGTTCAACAGTTCCGGCATCAGGCTCAAAAGAAAGCCAGTCGACACCCAGCAGAGGATCTAACACCCCGCGGATGACCCAGTTGTAGTTGAGGCTCGGCGCAATATCCGGAAGCAGTTGCCATGCATTATTAAAAAACATCCATGCGCCTTTTCCTGGCACCATGGGACCCACATCCACCGTTGATGGGTAGCTTCCGGTAGCGGCAATCTGGTAGCCAATCCAGTATTCGTAACCGGCTTCCAGGGCTATGGGTTCGGGAAGCTCATGGTTGGTAAAACCATCGATTACCACTTCGCTAGTTACAACGGCCGAATAAATTTCTTCAGCCGGCCCGTTTTCCGTTCCACCCTTCCACACTTTGGCCGTAACCGATGAGAAAGTATTGTACCTGATATGGAAACGAACGGCGCTCAACTCATAAAGGCCGTAATACAATGCCAGGTCTTCGGGAGTAAAACGGGCAGCAGAAATCCAGTTTGCTGCACTGTTGGTACCAACGCTGTTGGAGCCAGGGCCTGAGTCGTGATGTATCTCAACCTGCTCAAACAACCGGCCGGATTCTTCGGCAACATAGTCTGGATCCTGATAAGCACGGAATGTGCCATTGGCCACAATGCCTTCGTAAACCACCGGAGAACCGGAAGGCACTTCGGCCACTTTTTCATGTTTTACTGCAGGAATGGCAAACAGGTTCCAGGTCAGATCGGCATCGCCGGGGTTTGCAATTTCCAGGGCGGTGGAAGCCTGAAAACCCTGGTACACCTCAAGCTCTATGCTTTGGGGTGAAACGGAAATTTCGGGAGCAGGAATTTTTTCCAGCTCAATTTCCACCAGTTGGTTGTCGGCGGTTATTTCAACTGAACCGTTGTATGGATAATAACCCGGGCGTGCCACGGTAAACTCGTATGCATTGGGGCCAAGATAAACATCCACACTCACCCTGCCATCTTCGCCGGTGGTAAACAGCCCAACACCGGTTATATCAACAGCGGCACCCGACAGGGGGTTTACCCCATCGCTAACACTGAAAATGGCGGTGGCCTGCGGGTTTTCGTATCTGATGGCAATATCGTCGATACTCATCTGAATGCCATCGTTCCATTTGTGCACAAAGGCAAACTTTACAGTCTCACCAAGGTAGTCAGCCAAAGCGATTTCCACACTGGAGGAAAACATGTTAATGGTTCCATCATCAAGCGAAGCAATGGTTTCCCACTGCTCATCCACCAATATGTTTACATAAAGCTGGGTGATATAGTTTTGAGTTATATCGCTGTTCATCCAGGGCCAGAACGAAAGTTGCAGGTCCTCAGCATCAACAGGGAGTTGAATTTCGGGGGTGATGGCCCAGGTAAAATCCTGGGTGTCCCAATAAATATGCATGGCTGCTTCTCCAGAGCGAACAAACTGGGCAGCGGTACCACTTGAATAGGGATAAGCCAATTGGGAAATACGAAACCACCTGCGAGGCACGACAGTAGTCACATCCAGCAGGTTGTTTCCATTGAGGCCGCCATCGGCCGCAGTGTTGCGCTTCACCTGCCAGCCCTCGGGCAGGGCGCCGCCTGTCAGGGCAGGTTCAAAGCCTTCAAACCACACGTTGGTATACTGGTTGGGGTCAGCAATTACCACATACTGTCCGATCCAGTCTTCAAAATGGCTGACACGGGCATAAACGCCGGGATAGCCGGGCAGGCCACAACCATTTCCCCAGCTCACTACACCTGCAATTTTATATCCCCCAAAACCATCGGGTACTACCATTGGGCCACCGCTGTCGCCTTGGCAAGCATCCACGCCTGCAACGCCAGCCATAATCATGTCGGCAGTGATCATTGACGGAGGATAGCTGGTTTGTGAAACATCTACTATTGGCACTTCGGCCGCCCTGAGTTCATTGACTACCGGGCCCTGGAAGGTCAGGGAGCCCCAACCCGAGATCTTGGCCATAACGCCTGGGTCGGTCATGCCGGCCGCGGCATCAGCTTGGGTAACAACTTTAACTGCATTCTTGGCAGGGTGACTTAAGTCAATAGGGCTTGTTAAGCGAATAAGAGCAATGTCATTCTGATTTGAATCATCGTTGTAATCCGGATGCAAAATAAACTCAGCTACATTATAGTAACTGCCCAGGGTAGAGTTGAGCAAGGTAAACCCTGCCCTTATCCGTATATGCTGAGGCTGAAGGTCCACATCCTCCCAAATCAGACAGTGTGACGCGGTAAGAATCCACTCATCATTAATAATGGTACCGCCACAAAAATGCCCGCCGCCGAACTGGGGCTGAAGCTGCAAGGAAACCTGCCAGGGATAATCGAGAATGTCAACAGGTTCACCGCCCACAATACGACTGGAAATGCCATAACGATCGAAAAAGCGCTCCAGGGACTCCGGAGTTGGGTCTTGAGCCAGGTTCGATTCCTGCTCGGGGGTTAGCTTTAAAGAAAGATCGATCTGGTTTCCCTGGTGGGGGTTGTCGACCTGGGCCATTCCCGCAAAGGGAAAAAGAAAACATAATAATCCGGCTATAGCCAGCCTGGTAAATTTTTTATTCATGGACTCTGGTTTTATGATTATGATTCAGGAACTTAATCTTCAAAACAGCTTGCAATAAAAGGCAAAAAGCCCTTTTTGGTAAAAAATTCCTGTAAAAGTAGGATATTTTGCCGAATCCAAAAAAAGGACTCAGACAAAACGGAGGCATTTAGGAAGCCTGCCATCGCCTGAAAGCCCTTTAATTATTAGGCGATTGCTTTTTTTGTTGTAATTTTGCAGCGTTTTTACCATTCACCAGCCCAAAACCAAAAATTGCTATTTATGGATCAGGAAAAGACAGCCGGTTTGTTTCAGGAATTTCCACCGGTATCGACCCAGCAATGGGAAGAAAAAATTCATGAAGACCTTAAGGGTGCAGATTACGAAAAGAAGCTGATCTGGAAAACCATCGAAGGCCTGAAGATCAGACCTTATTACCGCGCAGAAGACCTGGAGAAGCTGGCACACATGCATGCCCTTCCGGGCGAAGCGCCTTTTGTACGCGGCGGTAAAACCCGCAACAACGACTGGGAGATACGCCAGGACATTGACGCAGAAGACCCCGAAAAAGCCAATGCCACCGCACTGAAGGCCCTTGCCAAAGGCGCCGAAGCCGTGGGCCTCAATGCCGGCGAAGTGGCATCAGCCCCTGATCTGGCAAAACTTATAGAAAACATCGACCCCGCCAAAACGCCAGTGCATTTCAACCACGGGAAAAACTTCCCCCAACTTGCCGAATGGCTGGTAAATATGTACAACCAGGAAGCCCGAGGCTCTTTCAACTTCGATCCACTGGGATATTTTGTGCTCTACAACAAGTTTTACGAAACCCGTGAGGCCAATGTGGAGCAAGCCGCCGAACTACTTAAGCTCGGCAAGGAAAGGCTGCCGAAGTTCAAAACCATCGCAGTAAACGGCCAGCACTTCCACAATGCCGGGGCCAGCCTGGTGCAGGAACTGGCCTTTGCACTGGCACAGGGCAATGAATATCTTGCCGCGCTGACAGAAAAAGGGTTCGGTGCCGACGACATTGCCAACCGCATGACGTTTACCCTGGCCGTGGGTTCCAATTACTTCCTGGAAATTGCTAAACTACGGGCCGCAAGGCTGCTGTGGGCGAAAATTGTGGAGCAATACCAGCCTGTCAAGCCGGAAAGCCTGAAAATGACCATACATGCCGTAACTTCCTCGTGGAACAAAAGCATTTACGACCCTTACGTCAATATGCTGCGCACCACCACCGAAGCCATGGCCGCAGCCATTGGAGGTGCCGATAGTATGACCGTGCAGCCTTTCGACAGCACCTACAAGAAATCTGATGATTTCTCCGACCGCATTGCCCGAAACCAGCAAATCGTGCTGAAATATGAAGCTTACTTTAATAAAGTTTCAGACCCTGCCGCCGGATCCTATTATGTTGAAAACCTCACCCATTCCATTGCTGAGGCAGCCTGGAACCTATTCGTTGAAGTGGAAGAGCAGGGTGGGTTCATCACTTCCGTGGAAAAGAGATTCATCCAAGAGCAAATTCAAAATACCTGCCAGCAGCGCGACATGGACATTGCCATGCGCAAGCAGGTGTTTGTGGGGGTAAACCAGTACCCCAACCTCAATGAAGAAATGCTCGACAAGTTGCAGCCTATTGCCAAACTCACCGATCTGGCCGGACTAAGGCCTTACCGCGGGGTGCAGGCTTTCGAAGCCCTGCGACTGGCCGTTGAAAACCACAAGAAAAAAGGTTTTGAAGTTCCAAAAGTATTCCTGTTAACTTACGGCAACCTGACCATGCGCAAGGCAAGGGCAAGTTTTTCCACCAACTTTTTCGGCGTGGCCGGTTACCAGATCATCGACAACCCCGGCTTCCAAAATATCGAAGAGGGAGTGCAGGCTGCCATCGACCAAAGCGCCGATATTGTAGTGCTTTGCAGCAGCGACGAGGAATATGCCGACATGGCACCCGCAGCCACCATTATCAAGGAAAAGTCGCCAAAAACTCAAGTGGTGGTGGCGGGCTATCCCAAAGAGTTGCTGGAGCAACTCGACCAGGCCGGCGTGGATCACTACATTCATATGCGCACCGACCTGCTGCAGGCGCTCACCCATTTCAA
>JAHYJD010000035.1 GCA_019429365.1 Bacteroidales bacterium
CCCTTAACTTATGAAACCGTAATTGCTGACAAAAAGTTAGTAAGGGAGTTTAGACTTAAAAACCCGGGCAGAGAAGATGTTTTTAAAAACCTGATTAACAGCCAGTGGATGGAGTTTTCACAATCCAGTGATTATATGAGGGTTTTATTCGAAGGAAATATTTCTCTATTAATTCACCAAAGGGTAAAAAAAGTTGGTGAAGTAGCCGAATTCACTTCTGATGGACCGAAAATCCGCACCAAGCTCAAACCAGATCCGGTTTATTATTTATTTACACACGACAACCGATCCTTTTTGATTAGGAGGTTTAACAACAGAACATTAAATAAAATTTTTCCTAAAAACAAGGAGGAAGTCCGACAGGCCTTCCGGAGCACCCATGGCCGCCCTCAGAAGGATTCTGAGCGAACTGAGTTGATAAAAAACCTTGAACTTCTAATATTTAATAATCCTTAAAGTGGAAACAATCATTGCTTAAGGCTTGCTGATATAAATCCGCGCAATCACGACCCCCCACTTCGCCAATTTTCCTAGCCAAAAGTTATGGCCAGATCTTCTTGTTTTTAATCAAGGTACAATACTTTGGATCAAATTTTAAGCACCTCTATAAAACACTTCCTTTTTGATTAATAATTTCCCGGGGTTATGGGCCCTAACCAGGAAGCCTATGCTACCTTGCTGGTTGTCCTGCGCCGAAGTTTCGTATGTTGTAAGTGAAGGTCAGCATAAAGAAGCGATTGAGCACGTTGGCCCGCACATCTTCCACATAGTTGCTGGTTACGTTGCGCGAAACGCTTTTGTTTTGATCGAGCAGGTCGTAAACGCCAAGGGTGAGCTCGCCCTGGTTATTGGCCAGAAACTTCCTGCCAAGGTTCATATTCCATAGCCAGTAGTTCTGATTGAAATCTTCGCCCAGACCGGTGTATAGCAGGTTGTTCACATCGTTGCGCAGCACCCAGTTTTTAAGGAATATCCAGTTGAATCGCATGCCTGTGAGGTGGTAAAAGTAATTGTTGTCGAGTTGGGGCCGAAGGGAATTTTCAACCACATTGTAGTTGGCATTGTAGCTTAAAGTGAAGTCAATATTCTGGCTGATATTGCTGCTTAAAACCACCCCGCCTGAGACACTCGTGGTGTTGGCAACATTTTTCTGCCCGTTGACCAAACCAGGCGAACGGGTATAGCCGAGGCCACTGGTAAAGTTTATGTTTGTTTTAATGGGGTTAACCATAAACCCATACGTCAGCATGGAGCGAACGTTGCCATAGCCGCTGAGGTTTTCGGGCCGGCTGAACTGCCCACCACGTGGAATCTCGTAACCATTGATGATGGTGTCGCGGGCGGCTATGATGGTAGAAGTTGCCACAAAATCGTTGGTGAGGTTACCAAACAGGAACAGCATGAAGGTGCGCGACTTGGCCGGATTGGACAAGCTGAAGCGGATGTTTCCGAAATGGCTGTAGCTCTGCTTCAGACTGGGGTTACCAGTGGTGAGCAACAGGGGATTGGTATTGTCGACCACATCCTGCAGCTGATTAACCGAAGGCGCATTGGTGGAGGTACGGTAAAATAGGCGCATGTTTTGGGTGCGCGAAAAGTTATAGGTAAACCTGAAACTGGGCAGGATACTCTGAAAGTTGCGACTCAGGTCCACGAAGTAGGGTGTGGTCTGTTCGGCAGAAAGGCTGGCATTTTGAAAAGAAACCCCGGCCTGTAGGTTGTATTTCTCATCGCGCAGCATATAACTCAATCCTGCACGGTTGGTCAGATATCCGTTGGTCAATTCACTCGAAAGTTCGTTTTCAAAAATAGTGTAAGACTGGCTTTCAATATCCCAGCTGTTGGTTAGCCGGTTCGACTCGTTGTCAGAGAAAGAAAGGTTGTACGAAAGCTGGAGCATGCTTTTCCCGCCAAGGGGCTCAGTATAATTAATATTGGACGAAACCCCCATGCTGCTGGTTTTTGAGTCGCTCTGCTGGTCGATCAGGTCTTCAATGAGCACCGGCCCCTGGTAGTATTCGCTTACGGCATCGAGCAGATACAGGTATTTATTGTTGTTGGCATTGAGATTGAGGGTGGTCGAAAGCGATCGGCCCTTTTCGTTTAGCCTGAGCCGGTAAGTCATGTTGTTGGAAAGAGAATACCCATCCCAGTTGCGGTTATAGTCGGTAAGCGACTGATTGAGGAACTGGAATCCCGGGAGGAAAGTGTTGGCCTCGTTCAGGCTGTTTGAACGCGTATCCTGGTAATTGAAACGGGGCGAAACGATCAGGGTGTTGTTATCGTTTATGCGATATTCGAAACGGCCACTAAAGCGGTGGTTCATATTTCGGCTGTCGGAAAGGTTGTTTTCCAGATAGTTCTGCGAAGCCTCATCATCGATATAGTAAATGCGGTCGCTAAAACGCTCGGTATCATTTTTCATCAGGTTGAAAAAGTAGCTGGCATTTACGTTCACTTTGTCTTTCCAGCGATCGGTAAAGTTCAGGCCCAGTGAATTGGTGTTATTCAGCCCGCTTTGCTGGCCGATCATAAAATCACCGCGATTAAATGAGGGAGCACCCCCACCCATCGGGGGCCGTCCGCCACCACCGCCCATTCCGCGGGCACCGCCTCGCGTTGATCCGAAGAAACCCGACAGGTCTTCAGAAGAAAAGTTCTGCTGGTTAATGTTGTTGCTCATTCCCAGTATGGAAATACGGCGCTGACCCAAAAAGATATTGGTGACCAAACCTGCCTGGTAGCGGCGCTCATCGCCATAGCCCGAGTAGACACGTCCGAATTGCCCGTTGCGACGATCGAGCCTGGTAACAATGTTAATGGTTTTAATTGCCTGTCCATCATCGAAACCGGTAAGCTGGGCCTGGTCGCTCATACGGTCGAACACTTCAATCTGGGCAATCATCTCAGCCGGAAGGTTACGAAGGGCAATATTGGGGTCGTCGCCAAAAAACTCCTGCCCATCCACCAGCACGCGGCGCACCTGTTCGCCCTGTGCCGTAACCTGCCCACCCTCCACGGTAATGCCAGGCATTTTTCGTATGAGGTCTTCGGCGCTGGCATCGGGGTTTGTTTTAAAAGCCGCCGCATTGTAAGCCGTGGTGTCGCCCCGCTGCACGGTAGTAGCTGCCTGGCCCGTCACCACAACCTCTCCAAGCATGGCCTCCGTCATGCCCATGGCAATGCGGCCAATGTCGTTGCTGGTCTCTGTGGCGCGTATGGTTTGGGTTATTGGTTCAAAACCAAGGTAAGTCACCCGCAATTGATAACCGCCACGAGCCACGGTAAGGTTAAAGTGGCCCCTTTCGCTGGTAATGCCTCTGAAAATGCGCGTGGTGTCGCGCATATGGGTGAGGGTAATGTGGGCTCCGGGCAAAGGACTGTTGTCGCTGCCATCGACCACCAAACCACGAACCACCACATCGGCCTGCGGCTGGCCAGAAGACTGCTGGCGCTGAGCCAATACTGATACACTGAAAAGTATGCTGAGAATAAACAGAAAGTTGGCTTTCATTATCTTTTTGAAAAGTTTTAACCTTAGATAACGAAACAACAAACAGGTTTAACCCGGAAAGAATTTTTTCAGGAATATTTAACCAAAATAGTTTGGAGTTACTTTTTGCCCAGTATGGCAGCCACGGCCAGCAAAACACCAAGCACAATGCCCAGTATGGCTGCAAAAAGTACCCTGTAATCTGCGGGCAGTAAAAAAGTGATGGTATGGGCTGGAATCCAGAAAAATGGAATGGTTTTGCGAAACACAAAGCTCCATTGCACCTTCCAGTTGATGCCAGCCATGATCTCGCCTATGTTTATGGGCTGCAGCAGGCCAGCCAGGGTGCCTCCATTGTTCTCGATATGGGTATCGGTTATTTTATGCAAAGTCATCATTACCGGTGCGTAGATCAGGTTCATGGCCGCACTGATGGAAAAAGCCACGAGCAGTTTCATAGTGCTGAAACCTGGTGCATTGAAGGCCGCTGGAGCATGCTCCAGCCCGAGATAGGCCAGAAACTGTGGCGTTCCCACCGAAAAAATAACAAAGGCCATTTGTATGGTAAGACCCAGCAAGCCCCATACAAGGGCACGCGGAAGAATACCAAAACCAGTTTTGTTGTATTCGCCTGTTTTGATCCGCAGCCCAATCACCTCGCCCAGTGTGGCCAGCACGGCAAACTTCACAAAACTCATAATCATGCCATGCTGCTGGTTGAAAGTTTTATAAGCATCCAGCAAAGGTTCAATCAAGAAAACGGGTAGGAAAAGCAATATTATTACGGAACCAAAGATCAGGTCTTTTTTTTGCATAAAAGGGTTGTTTTGAATTGAAAGCAGGCTTCAGCTAAAAATTACTTGCAAAATTAAACCATGCAATCAAATTTCAATCTAATATTCATAACATTTACATGATTTTTGTAAATCAAGTCCGTGAGGTCGATTTTTTTTGGAAGTCCGCTATTTTTATTGATATTTGCAGCGCTTTGAAAGAAACCCTTAAGTTTTTATATCGAAAGCCATTATAAAAATCCATCAGACTAAACTGAGTCAATAGAATTATCTAGTGCAGTATGTTTAATTTCCGGTACATCCCCTCCGCGCTTTTGTTGTTTTCCTTGCTTCTGGTCCTACCTTTCATTTCTGTTTCACAGCCTAAAGAGGAAAATCAGGGTCAATACCTTACCCTGAACCACTTTATCCGTTTGCTTGAGCAAAAGTATGGCACCCAGATTTTTTACAATGCACAATGGTTTGATGGGAGAAAGTACTCCCCTTCTATGCTTGAACAGCCTCTTGACCAAGTTCTGACCTTACTTGTCCGCAACCAAAATCTCAAGGTAACCTACATTGATGGGATGGTTTTTCTTATTCCAGCTGAAGGGAGGCTGCCTGAACTTTCTTCCAGAGACGATCAGATTATTATAGGAAATCCCTCGGAATACGGCCGCTACTCCAGGGCAACCATAACCGGAAGGGTAATCGATGGCGGCACTGGTGAGCCATTGGTGGGAGCAGTGCTTTTCGAGCCAGAAACAGGCATTGGCGCCTCCACAGATTTTGACGGGTTTTTCAACATTGAACTTCCGGCAGGCGACATGAGCTTAAGGATTTCATATGTTGGATATGAAGATAGCTTCCAGCGCTTTCGTCTTATTGGCCCCGGTCAGATAGAACTTGAACTGTTCAGCAGCAGCACCCAATTGCAGGAATTTACAATTACTGCACAGCGGGCTGAAGAAAATATTTCAAGAACACAAATGAGTATGATTAACCTTGATGCCAAAGCCCTGAAAGAGCTACCCGGCACCTTTGGCGAACGCGACATTGTAAGGAGCATTACCCTGATGCCTGGCATACAGTCAATGGGTGAGTTTGGCACCGGGTTCAATGTTCGGGGCGGAAGTGCTGACCAAAATCTCATCTTGCTTGAAAACGTACCCCTGTTTAATTCCTCGCACCTTTTCGGACTAATATCTGTAGTTAACCCAGACCTTGTAAACAGCCTCAGCCTGATAAAAGCGGGCACTCCTGCCCGATTCGGAGAACGTGCGTCATCAGTAATGGACATTCGCCTGGGAAACGGGTTAAATATGGAAGAAACCAGTGTGAAAGGAGGCATAGGCCTGCTAAACAGCCGCCTGCTTTTCCAAACTCCTGTTGTGAAAAACAAAGCCACCTTTTCATTCGCTGCAAGATCCTCTTATTCTGACTGGCTGTTGCGGGAGATTCCAAACGAGGACTTAATAAACAGTTCGGCAGGCTTTTTCGATCTTACCGGATTATATAATATGGCATTGGGGTCAAAAAACAGGCTTACCCTTTTCGGGTATCACAGCTCAGATCGATTTGGATTTGGAGGGGTAACAAATTATAAATACCAGAACAGCCTGGCCTCCTTACGACTAAACAGTGCGATTAACAGCAGGCTTTCTTCAACACTGGTTTTAGGACTGAGTAAATACAATTATCTGATTGAAGAAACACCGGAAATCAATCCCTATGTCCATTTCGGAATGAACTCAGCCATTGATTACTACAGCTTCAAATGGTGGTTATCCTGGATTCCGGTTCCTGAACACAAATTTGAGTTTGGAATGAATGCCATTCGATATGGCATTGAACCGGGAAAGCTCACACCCAAAGGTGAGTTCTCACTTGTTGAGCCAAAAACAATGGAAAGGGAACAGGCACTTGAACTTTCAGCATTTGTCAGCGACGAGATTATTATTAACGAAAGAATGAATCTGGAGTTGGGCTTGCGTTTTACCCAATACCTGCAACTTGGCCCGGGCAAGTCTTTTGTTTACCAGGCCGACCAACCCAGGCTTCCGGCTAATATAACTGACACCCTTTTTTATAACCAAAATGAGACCATGGCCAACTACAATGGCCTGGAACCCCGCCTTGGGTTGCGTATTAACACTGGAGAAACCTCATCGGTAAAGCTTAGTTTTTCTCGCATAAACCAATATATCAACCTGATTTCCAACACCTCTGTTATGGCTCCTGCCGATATCTGGAAACTCAGCGACCATCATTTAAAACCTTTGCGAAGCGATCAGTTTGCCGTTGGATACTTCCGTAACTTCCTCGACAACAGCATTGAAACATCGGTTGAAACCTACTTTAAACGACTTCACAATGCCATTGAATATAAAAGCGGAGCGGAAGTGGCGCTGAATGATTACCTGGAAACAGATATTACTAACGCCAAAGGCTATAATTACGGGGTAGAGCTTTATGTGAGGAAAAGCAGTGGCCGCTTAACCGGCTGGACCAGCTATACCTTCTCGGCTTCGAAGGTTCGTTCAAACAGCCCTTTTCCCGAAAGTCAAATCAATCAAAACCAGTATTTTCCTTCAAACTTTGACCGGCCGCACAACCTGGTGCTAAACACCAATTACCACATCAGCCGCCGCTGGAGGTTTGCCGCCACTTTTACCTACAATACCGGAAGGCCTGTAACCCTGCCCGAGCAGGCATTTCAGCAAGGCAACAATATTTTGATTTACTACTCCGGCCGAAATAAATACCGCCTGCCCGATTACCACAGGCTCGATATCAGCATTTCGCTTGACGAGAATCTTCGGGTAAACCGAAGGGGCAAAGGCAGCTGGACCATTTCGATAATGAATGTGTACGGACGGAAAAATCCGTTCTCCGTATTCTATAAAAAAGAACCTACCGGCATGTATGAGCCTAGGTCGTTCAAGCTTTATCAATTATATATTATCGGCCGCCCACTGCCAACTATAACTTATAACTTTTCCTTTTAATGAAAATTAAACCCGTCATTAGCACCATCCTAATTTTTCTGAGCGCCACATTGCTTTGGTCTTGCCAGGAAGAGTACCATGTTGATCTTCAAAATACAGAACCTTTCCTGGTTGTTGATGGGCTACTCACCGATCAGCAAGGCCCACATGAAGTAAGGCTGAGCAAATCCGTTAAATTCCAGGATCAATTTATTCCACAGGCTGTTTCAGGTGCCAGCCTCCGCATTACGGTCAGCGACGGCCAGTCTGTTCCATTAACCGAGACGCAGCCCGGCGTGTATCAAACCCCTGCTAATTTTGAAGGCATTATTGGTCGAAGTTATGTGTTGCATATCACCGCCCAAAATGGAGAGGAGTATGTTTCGGCTCCTCAGACCTTGATGCCGCCTCTTAGCATCGATTCTGTTTTTGGCCAGCTGGGCGAGGAGATTTTTTATCTGCATTCCCAGGTTTCAAATAATGTGTATCCAACGGCGGTTGATGGTACAAATACTTTTTTAAAAACCTCGGGAACGAATGAGGATGCATCCAGCTACAGGTTTGTTTCGGAACTATACCTCCAATATTTGATTATTTACGGTGGCATCGGAGGTGCTGTGGAGACCGTTGATAATTGTTGGATAAGACGCCAGATTAACGACCAGTTGGGAACTGATTTAGGAAACCGAAACTTGATGCAAAATGCTACCGATAAAATTGGCTTTGTGTTGCGAGAGCGAAATCAGTTACCCTATTATGGGTTTACCGAGCAATTATACCAGTCCCACCGCGTTTTGATCAATAAAATATTCACCTTGAATGAAGACAGTTATGAGTTTCATAAAGCAAAAAATGAACAACTCAGTGATGAAGGACGGTTTTTCGACCCCATTGCAGCCCAGATTCAGGGAAACATGCAGTGTATAACCGACCCGCAAAAAGTGGTTTTAGGTTTGTTTGAGGCTTCCTCAGAGTTGATTATTACCTATAAAATCGAGTCAGACTTTCAAAATAATACCGTTGATATTACGATGATTGACAACCTACATACTATTCCAAGATCAGGTTGTCTTTACGAAGAATATCCTGACCACTGGCTTTTTTAATACCAGGAGTTGTTGTTATGACCCATAGAAAAAAAATAATATTTACCCTTTTTGCTCTTTTGCTCTGCCCGATTATAATCTTTGCTGAGCCCTGGGGCACCCGTTTAAACCCTCGGGAAAACGTATTTGTTAACACCGACCGCGATATTTACATTGCCGGTGAAGACCTTTTCCTTTCTGTTTCGCTTTTCACCGAACCGTTTACCCCGGGTAAGGTCAGCGGCTTTGCATATGTTGCCTTGCGCAGCGAACATGAGATAATAAAACGCGTGACCCTAAAAATTGAAGAGGGAAAAGCCAGTGCAAACATTTACCTGCCCGACACCCTTTCTTCAGGTTATTACGAGCTTATTGCTTTTACCAACTGGATGCGCAATGCAGGCGAAGAATGGTATTTCCGCAAATCTATCTTTATCGCCAATCGATTCGATACCAGCCTGGAAGCCTTGCTTCCGCCCATGGAGGAATCGCCACGGGTTAGATTTTTCCCGGAAGGTGGAAAACTGGTTAATGGAATTAAAAACAAAGTTCTGATAGTTTCCGACGGGCCATTCGATGCCTCGTGGCGGGAAGGTATAATAAAATCCAACTCGGGAGACACCCTGGCTGAGGCCCGATTGAATGCCCATGGCTGGGGTTTGTTTGAGCTGAAACCTGAGGCTGGAAAAAGCTATTATGCTGAGATTGATGGCGCGCAAGGAAAATTTGACGTGCCACCCGCATCAAATGAAGGTCTTACAATATTCGTGTCATCTAATGATGAACTTCTTAGGATTGAAATAAATCCGGACCTTGAAAATGTTACCTCAGGCAACCTTGTGGCAAGAAAGAATGGACAGATTATTAAAGAAGTACCATTTCAATTAGTGCCTGGCGAAGCAATTGTTGAAAGCATGAAATTAAATGAACTGCCACAAGGATTAATAAGCCTGGAAATAATTGAGGGTAGAAACCATGTGAGTGCCAGCCGTTATTGGTACAATTTTACCAGCTACCCTGCCATTGACATTTTGATGAATGAAACATTTTCCAGGCGGGAAAGGATAAAAATGGAATTGAGCCTGTCCGGCCAGCCTCAAATTGGTGGCTTAAACCTTTCTGTTGTTCAAAGTGAAGCCATTTCGCCTGTCTCAATAAGTCTTCGGTCCTGGCAAACCGCCCTTAATCTTGCCGAAGCGCTGAAAATGAATCCCGCATTGGGCATTTCTGTTTTTGGAGGGTTAAATCAGAAAGAAATAAACCAAAGGCTGCTGGGAATTTCTGGGGAAAATGATTTCAATTTTGATGAAGGGCCGGAGCGCAATGCCTTTTTTATGGAAACAACCCATTTAATTGTATCCGGAAAAGTAACCAAAAGCGCAACCACCGAACCTGTTAAAGATGTCCGTATTATTCTTAACACCCCGGATACAATTGTTAATTTACTTTATACCCGGACCAATGCAGCGGGCGAGTTTCAGTTTCTGCTCGATGGCTACTACAATAACCGCGAACTGGTTTTTACGCCTGACCCGCAAACATACAGCGGATCTGTGAATATTGAGGTTTTTGACAAATTTGTTTTTGAAAAGCCATTTCAAAAAACATTTTTTCCCGGATTAGCTCAAAAAAGAGATTTCATAAAAAAAACCCAGGAAGTTGTCGGGGTGAACAAAGCATTTGAAATCAGCTACACTGGTCCAGGCCTGACTCCTCCCCGCCTCTATTACCATGCGCCCAGGCTTTATGCCGCTCCTGTAAGAACCCTCAGAACGGCCGACTATGCTCCCCTGGATGACCTGCAAGAAATAGCCCGTGAGCTAATTCTTGCCTGGCGTATCAGGCAGAGCGGCAGCCGTTTTAATCATGTGCTGATTGGAGCACACGATCGCAAACAACTTTCAGGAACCCCCGCCTTGTTTGTTGATGGAATCATTACTTACGATCTCAGGCCACTACTGGGATTAAACTCGAAAACCATCAATGAAATACAGGTTCAAAACCTGGAATGGATGCACGGAGAGATGTCCTTCCCGGGAATTATAGCGGTTTTTACAAAAAATAAAACATGGCAAGACCTTAAACTTAGCCCGTGGCCTAAGGTAGTTTTCCATGAGGCTCCGCGCACCACCGGAAGGTTTATTTCACCCAATTATGAATCTGAAACTAGCAAGGATAAAACACCAGACCTGAGACCCATGCTTTTCTGGAACCCGGATTTACACACCAACAGAGCGGGAAAGGCTTCGCTTGAGTTTTTCTCGGGCGACCTGAGCGGAGACTATATTATCAGGGTTGAAGGCATTGACCAAAATAAAAAAGCCTTCGATATTCAAAAAACAATCACGATCAATCATTGAGAAATGTCATACCGCCTGATTATTTGCATCATATTATTATTCTCCTTTAACCTGGCTTTTGCAGAAAACGAAAAGGAAAACCAACTCTTCCCCCCTGCGCAGGTAAGGCTTTCGGGTGAGGTGTTTAGTTTCACCATCTATTCTGATGGCAGCATGTATTTCTATGACGATTGGGTTCCGGGCGAGGTTACGCTCACAACGGGTGAAAGTATTGAAGTGGAAAAACTGCGTTACAATGGTTTTCTCGACCAGCTGATCTGGCTTAATCCTGCCAATTTTCAGCAAATTCAAGTCGACAAGCAGATGGTGCAAACTTTTACTCTGAAGTTGCCCTATTATGAAGAAGCACTGTTTTTCGAAAATATCACTTTTAAACCCTGGTTTGAGGCAAATCCCATTAATATTTATGGTCACGTTTTATATGATGGAGATATTAAACTGTTGGCTCACAGGCGTGTAACAAAAAAAGGAGAGGTACTTGAAAACGTGGGCAACGCACTGGTAGCCCGTGCTGAGCTTGAACCCTCGCTCGTCTTCTACATTCTTATGCCTGATAATCAGGCACATGCTGTCAGACGATTCAACCGAAGAACCATTTACCGCATTTTCCCCGAAAGGGCTGATAAAATTCGTTCTGAATTCCGCAAGGAGCATTTGCGTATTCGGAATGAAAATGAATTAATAAAAGCAATTCAAATTATCGACAGGCTTAATTAAGACATGGCCCACTCAAATCGTTTTATAAATTTGCAAGTCCGAAAACCAATTCTATACTTTCTCTAAAATATTCATGTTAAAAAAGAGCTACCTTCCCTTGCTTCTGTTATTTTCTCTGCTTCTTCCTCAGGCAGTCAAAGCAGAATCAACATCCTTTTCCGGCAACCAACCGGAAGGGCTGCAAATAACAGAGCTTACCCGCCAGCTGGAGCAGAAACACCAGACCAGGATTTTCTACCTTGAAGAATGGTTTGCTGGAAAGCGGTTCGATCCTCAAATAGCTGACTTGCCCCTGCCCCAAGCCTTATCGAGGATCATTGGCGAGCTGAGGCTGGAAGTAATGGTGCATGATGGAATGATATTTATCATGCCTTCGGAAGCACCTCAGCAGCAATTATCAGCCCCGGGCGATGTGGCAATAATTGGCAATCCGAACGAGTTTGGTCGATATTCAAGGGCGACCATCACTGGAAAAATAACTGATGGAAGTACCGGCGAGCCATTGTTTGGTGCGGTACTTTTTGACCCCGAGAGTGGCATTGGGGCTTCTGCTGGCCTGAATGGAAGGTTTAGAATGGAATTACCCGTGGGTGAAAAGAGGCTGCGTATTTCCTACGTTGGTTATGAAGACCGCATTCAGCCCATTCGCCTGGTTAGCGATGGAAGTATCGACCTAGAGCTTTTCATTAGCAGCACCCAGCTGCAGGAAGTAACCATAATGGCCAAGAGGGCCGAGGAAAATGTGCTGCGCACCCAGATGAGCATGATTAGCCTGGATGCCAAATCTATACAGGAACTTCCCGGAACCTTTGGAGAGCGTGATATTGTAAGAAGCATTACCCTCTTGCCCGGTATACAGACAGTAGGAGAATTTGGCACCGGCTTCAACGTGAGGGGCGGAAGTGCCGACCAGAACCTTATACTGGTTGAAAATGTGCCCCTTTTTAATTCCTCCCACCTGTTTGGTTTGATTTCGGTAGTTAATCCGGATTTAGTAAACAATGTAACCCTTATAAAAGCAGGAACACCGGCCAAATTTGGCGAACGGGCTTCTTCGGTAATGGATATCAGGTTGGGTAACGGACTTTCAACTGAGACCGCCAGTGTAACCGGTGGGTTGGGGGTGCTCAACAGCCGCATCCTTCTTCAAACACCCATTATTAAGGAAAAAGCTTCGTTAGAATTTGGTGCAAGGACGCTCTACTCAGACTGGTTCCTTGGGCGCATTCCCAGCAAAGACCTGATGAATAGCGCCGCAGGGTTTCACGACTTAACGGGAGTGATAAACTTTGCCATTGGGACGAAAAACCGCTTTACCATTTTTGGCTACCGCAGTTTCGACCGGTTCAGCTTTGGCGGAGAGAGCGACTACGAATACGCCAACACCATGGCCTCTTTCAGGTGGAACAGCTTTTTCGGACCCAGGTTGTCGTCAACCTTTATGGCAGGCATAAGCAATTACGATTACCAGGTAAAAGAAGTGCCACCGCAACAGGAGTTCAGGCACCTGCAAATGAACTCCGACATACGGTATAAAACCATAAAATGGCAGCTAACATTCCAGCCCAGCCACAACCATAAAATTGAAACAGGCCTCCATGCCATTGAATATGGAATAAGCCCGGGCCGACTGGTTCCACTTACCGAAGAAACGGTAATAAAACCCAAAACGCAGGCTGACGAAAGGGGACTGGAGCTGGCTGCCTTTTTTAGCGATGACATTAGCATTACGGAAAAAATCAGTGCAGAACTCGGATTAAGGTATTCGCATTTTCTACAACTGGGGCCGGCAAAGGTCAACCTTTACCAGCAAGATATGCCAATGACTCCGGATCATATTGCTGATTCGGTATTTTATGGCAGAAACGAAGTGGTTTCACAGTATGGCGGTCTGGAACCCCGTATAGGGCTTCGGTTTACCACCGGCGAAACCAGCTCCGTTAAGCTTAGTTTTTCACGCATCAATCAGTACATCAACCTGATTACCAACACTTCAGTAATGGCGCCCACCGATGTATGGAAACTGAGCGACACTTACCTTAAGCCCCTGAAAAGCGATCAGTATGCCCTTGGATACTTCAGGAATTTCAGCGAAAACCGAATTGAAACCTCTCTGGAGGTGTATTACAAGCAGTTGCACAATGTGATTGAATACAAAAGCGGAGCTGAAATCGCCCTGAACGATTACCTTGAAACGGATATCATTAATGCCAAAGGCTACAATTATGGCCTTGAGCTCTATGTTAAGAAAAATACCGGAAGACTTACTGGCTGGACCAGCTACACCTATTCGGCCTCCATGCGGCGAAGCGACAGCCCCTATCCCGAAAACCAGATTAACAATAACACCTATTTCCCTTCGAACTACGACCGCCCCCACAATTTTGTGTTAAATACCAATTACAATATTTCAAGGCGCTGGCGTTTTGGAGCCACTTTTACTTACAACACTGGCAGGCCGGTAACCCTGCCCGAACTAACCTACTGGCAGGGAGGCAATATGATGGTGCAATTTTCTGACCGCAACAAATACCGCCTGCCCGATTATCATCGACTCGATTTATCCATAAGCCTGGGCGAGAACCTGCGTACCGACCGCCGCGGTAAAGGCAGCTGGACTTTCTCGGTGATGAATGTTTATGGACGCAAGAACCCTTACTCTGTTTTCTACAAAAAAGACAGCGGAACCTTTCACAGCGATACTTCATTCAAGCTTTACCAGGTTTATATTATCGGACAAGCTTTACCAACCATCACCTATAACTTCAGATTTTAAATGAAAAGAAGGCTTAACCTGTTCATTATTTCCCTGATGGCACTTTTGGTCCATTCATGCCAGGAAGAATATTTTGTTGACCTGAAGGATGTGGAAACCGCCCTGGTGGTCGAAGGATATATTTCCGACAAAGGTGGCATACAAAGCATCAGGCTGTCCTATGCCTCAAAATTCCAAAGCGTTGAATCTCCAGTTTATGCTTACGGGGCCAATGTAATTCTGCATGTTTCTGACGGCACCACCTGGGAATTTCACCCAGGCTGGGCCGGATATTATAATTTACCTGCGGACTTTCTTGCCGAACCAGGCAAAACTTATACTCTCGAGATTCAGCTTACAGGCTTCGACGGCGAACCCAGGGTTTATCAGTCCATTCCCCAGGCAATGCCTTCACCTGTAAATATTGACGATGCCTATGCTGAGTTTTCGGAAGAATTGTTTTTCTTTTATTCAACCGAAACCGACTATGTGTACCAGCGTTATGTGCCCGGAACCAATGCCATGGTTACGGCTTCCAACACCGACGGCAGTCCGGTTAGGTTCAGGTTTGAATCAGAAATGTATTTGCAATATGTGATCAGGTATGACGGCGTAATTCCCAGCTACGACTATTGCTGGATCAGAAGAGATGTGACCGATTTTGCCGGATCTGACATAAATCTTTTTCCCAACCAGCAAAACTCGCCCACCCGCATTGCATTTATCCCTTCTATTCCATTTTATATGGGGCATTTGGGTTTCCCCAGGTATCCCTACGATGGGGTTAGGGTCATCATTAACCGCATGTTTACTTTAAACGAACAAGGCTACAAGTTTCACAAAGACAAAAACGAGCAACTGGGCGACAACGGGCAATTCTTCGACCCCATTGCTTCGCAGGTCAAAGGAAACATAAAATGCATAAGCCACCCCGATGAGCTGGTGCTGGGCTTTTTTGAAGTTTCTTCGGAAATCACCCGGCCCTATTTGGTAAATGCCAACGAGTACTATAATATTTTGGAGGTGGACCTGCTGGATCTCAATTTTGATCTAATTCCACGTGCCGGATGTAAGCTGGACACCTTACCCGATTTCTGGCTCCCTTAAAAAAACGGAGAATACAGGTTTACTTGAAAATATGACCAAATAATCCAAATGAAGTTTAGCATTCTAAAACCAATACTGATAGGCTTAATCTTTAGCCTGATGCTGACCCGCATAGGTTTTGCACAGGAAGGCAACGGAATAAGGGAACGCATATTCCTGCAATCCGACCGCGACATTTATGTGGCCGGCGAGGATCTGCTGTTTACCATTCACCTGTTTAACAGCTCCGGCAACCCATCGACCACCAGCAAATTTGGCTATATTGCGCTTCGAAGCCCCGAGCAGGTTATTATCCGTCAGTCCATTGAACTCGACCAGTCGTTTTCACATGGACATTTATACCTTCCCGATACCCTTTCAACCGGTTATTACGAACTGGTGGCATTTACCAATTGGATGCGCAACGAGGGAGAAGACTGCTATTTTAGCCGGCAATTGTTTATTGCCAACAGGTTCGACAAGGAATTAACCGCAATAGCTTCCGAAACCAATACTCATCCTGGCATGCAAGAGGCGATCAGTGAAGAAAGAAATGTAAACGGCCTTTCCCTTAAGGTAGCACAAAATGAAAAAGCCTTTGAAATAACTGTAAATCAGGAAGGGGAGCAACCAATAAACGCGTCCCTGCAAATGATTCGCAGCCACCGCATTCTTTGGGAACAAAACATTCATGTTCTAAATGGGCAAAAAACATTCAACATCCCTGCCTCTGAACTTGAAGACGGGCTGGTGTTGTTTCGCCTGAAAGACCATGATGGTGTGAACCTGCAAAGGTGGTGGTATTTCGAAGATCAAGCTTCAGCGCCTACGCTTCATATTAAAAATGAGTTCCAGCGGCGCGAAAGGGCCAGGCTTAGCATTCAACCCAATGGCAGCCCCGTTAAACGAATTAGTGTGGCCGTGGTAAAATCTTTTGGCGCCAAGGCTGCAGGGTTTGACTTGAAAAGTTATCAGCGCGTTTTGAGGATGGCTATCGAACTGCAAATGGAGCCCAATCTGCTTAGCCAGGAATTTGGGGGCCTCGACCTTGAGGACCTTAACCAAAAACTGGAAACGCTTAATATCAGGCCCGAAGACATTGAAACAGCCTCACTGCCCGAACAAACTTTTTTTATGGAAACCAGTAGGCAGTTGATTTCAGGCATGGTAACCCATGCCCAAAGCGGGCAACCGGCGGCAAATGTAAAACTGCTGCTCAATGTACCGGATACACTGACAAACTTAATGTACACTACCAGTGAACCAGATGGATCTTTCCAGTTTATCCTCACCCCATACTACAATAACAAGTACCTGTTTATTACCGCCTTAGCTTCTCCGTCTGGCGAAAAAACCCGGATAGTCCTTCATGATAAATTTCACTTTGAAAAGTCTTTCAGTCCTAGGGCCTTTCCGGGGCTTTCTGAACAGCGCGATTTCATTGCCGAGCGCCAGGAACGAATCCGGATTAAAAAAACCTACGGCATCGATTATTTCACGCCCGATTCGATTCATTTCCAGGCACCGTTTCCTGCTCCCCGGTTATTTTCGCAGGCCAGCCAAACCATTCGTCCCGAAAATTACGAACAGCTGGATAATTTATTTGAGATTGCCCGGGAACTGGTGGGCCCCTGGAGGATAAGAAGAAGCGGAGGCACACACGTTCATACCCTTGTTTGCGCAACCACCGGAGCATTCCTTCCAGGAAGGCCCATGTTATTCGTAGATGGTGTTATGGTATTAGATCTTGATCAGTTTATTCACCTGGGAAGCAATCAAATTGAAGAAATTCAGGTACATAACCTGAACTGGGTTTATGGTGACATGCACATACCGGGAATCATTGCCATCTTCACCAAGACCAACGAGCATGAAAACATCCATTATCAGAATGGTTTTGTAAAGGAATTTAATGAAGCTCCAACTAACCCGGTCGCTTACAAACTGGTGGTTTATAATGGCAGAGAGAATTTCGAAAACAACAGACCAGACCTTCGAGAAGTTTTACTTTGGGAACCGGAAGTAAGCCTCGGCAGCGAAAAAACGGAGCTGGCGTTTTATACTGGCGATCTCAGCGGAGAGTTTCTGGTGTTAGTACAGGGTTTTACTGCAGACAACAAACCGTTCAGCATTTATCAAAACATAAGGGTGAACCGGTAAAAAATAAACGTATGAAAATACTTTTCTCCATAATTGCCATGCTAGCCCTTTGGGGAAATGTGCAGGCAACCGACCTGAAGAATAACAATATTCAACCGGATCCACAGGCCAGGCTGGCGGGTGAGATTTTCGTTTTTTCCATTGTTTCGCATGGCAGCCAGTATTTCAACGACGAATGGTACCTTGGTGATGTAACCCTGCGAAGCGGCGAAGTGGTTGAAGACCAAATGCTGAAATACAATGGTTACCTGGACGAACTTATTTGGCTCAACACCTCTTTCCAGAATATTAAAGTGGATAAAAACCTGGTTGCAGAATTCAATATAAGTGATCCGCATACACAGGAAACATTCGTTTTCAGAAATGTGTTACTGAATTCCCTTTCCATCGGTGGTTCAGGCCATATCTTTGCCGAGCAGCTTTATGAGAATGACATTAGCCTTATGACCTTTCGCCGCATCTTAAAAACAGGCGAAAGAACCGAAAACCGCACCAAATCCGTCATTTCGAGAGCCATCCTCAAACCCGACCCGGTTTATTTTATTTTGATGCCCGATGGCAATGCAAACATTTTGTCAAACCTTTCCCGCCGAAGCTTCTACCGGGCTTTTCCCGACCATAAGGATGAAATAAGAAGTATGTTCCGGCAAAACCAGTTGCGCCTTCGCAACGAACGAGACCTCATAGAGGCCGTCAAAATCATCGAAAAAGTCGTTTTTTAAGGGTTGATTTTACTGCCTGCTGACATTGATTCGCGCATCCACGGCTACTACCTGTTCGCCTTTGCCCAGCAGGGGGTTCAGGTCCATTTCGCAGATCTCAGGAGCAGCTTCGAGCAAGGCTGACAGGCGCACCAGCACTTCAGCAAATTTTTCTTCGCTGATGCCTTGCTGACCCCGAACACCTTGTATGATCTTATAACTTTTCAGGCTGCGGATCATGCTGAGGGCTTCAGGCTTTGACACCGGCGATAAGGCTGAGGAAACATCCTTTAGCACTTCAATAAAAATGCCGCCCATTCCGCAAAGTACCATATGTCCGAATTTGTCTTCGCGCTTGGCGCCGGCAAAAAGCTCAGTGCCGCTGAGCATGGGCTGCATGAGAATTGCCGTTGTGTCCTTGATCTGCATCATACGGGTAAACTCCTTCTCTACCCCTTTTGCATTCTTTACGTTAAGCACCACCCCACCCACATCGCTTTTATGCACCGGGCCTACCACCTTCATCACCAAAGGATAGCCAAGGGATTCGGCGGTTTTCAACGCCCCTTCAAGGGTGTCGGCAACCGCCTCTCCTGCCCGGGGAATTCCGGCCGCATCGAGCAGGCCCTGCACCTGTTCAGGGGCAAGATAGCCTTCTGGTGCAGCGTCAATAATGGAACGAATCCGAGCTGTATCCACATCCGGCATTTGTGTTTTTTCTGCTTCGGGCGCTGGAGTGTAAAAAACACGGCATAACGCATGGCCCAGGGTTACTTCATCTGGAAAATTGATGCGCCCTTTAGAAATGAAAGCATCCACTTCTTCTTTTGCCGTAAGGGTGCTTGGGAGTACCGGATAAATGGGCTTGCGGCAGGTCTTCATCTTTTCGTGCAGCACATCATATACATCAAAAACGGGGAAAAGCCCCGGCGTGCCGAAAATGACCACCATGCCGTCGATCTCATGAAACTGCTTATCAACGTATTCGATGATTGTTCCAAGCTGTTCGGCCGTGCCAGTGGCCAGGAAGTCGATAGGGTTTGCCACCGATGAGCCCGGGAAAAGTTTGGTGAGCAGCTCCTTGCTGGCAGGGCTTTCGATATGCGGCACCTCCAGCCCGCCGTTGGAAAGGGCATCGGTAAGCATTACGGCCGGTCCGCCGGCATGGGTGATCACGGCAATGTTCTTGCCTTTCAGTTTAGGGTGCATAAACACCGAAGCCACGCTGATCAGGTCTTCGCGCCCATGGCAGCGCACAATGCCCGCCTTGCGGAACAGGGCATCAACGGCCACATCGGGACTGGCCAGTGCGCCCGTGTGTGAGGAGGCGGCGCGGCTGCCCGCGTCCGAGCTGCCTGCCTTTACCGCAGCAATGCGGCAGCCCTTGCGAATCAGCGAAGAAGCATGCTTAAGCAGCAACTGTGGCTTGTCAATATTCTCAATGTATAGCAACTTGACCCTTGAACTGGTCTCAGGATCAAAGGTTTCATCCAAATGCTGCAATATCTCCTCCACCCCCATCTGTGCGCTGTTGCCTACCGAAAACACATTGGCAAAGGTGAGCCCCTTGGGTATGCCTGCCTCCATTATGAAACAGGCTGTTGCCCCAGAGCCGGAGATAAAGTCACAGCCCTTTGGATCGAGCTTGGGAATGGGATAGGTAAAAATGCTGTGATGATGGGGGGTAAGTATCCCAACGCAATTGGGCCCGATCAAGGCGCCGTTTACGCTATTCACAATATTCACGACCTGTTCTTCCAGGACTGCCCCTGCTTCGCTCTCTTCACTGAAGCCCGCAGAAAGGATGATAAATGCACGGGTGTTCTTCTGAAGCGCCAGCAGCTCAACCGTGTCGGGCACAAAACGCGCAGCAATGGCAATCACGGCCAGATCCACCTCAGGCAAATCGGCAGGGTTCTGATAGCTGCGAATGCCCTGCACCTCGCTCTCCTTCAGGTTGGTGACGTATAGTTCGCCCCTGAAGCCCCCATCAATGATGTTTTTCAGGATTTTACCGCCGGGCTTGGTAATATCGTTCGACCCGCCCACCACTACAATTGACCTGGGATTGATAAGCTGCTGATTGATCATGATCAGGAAAATATTTTATTTTTATGGATTAGAAAGTTTTGTGCTAAAGTAAGAATTATCGGGGAAACAGGAGGGATTGACCGGTTATCAGGCTAAAATGGATAAGGTCTGGTGGAATTATCAACCTCTGATTATTTTAATAATCTCTTCGATTTCTTTTCTGTCAGGGATATTAACATTGCCAGCATAATAGTCTTCCAGAACAAAACTCCCAAATTCATTACAGCTGCTTATCCCACCTTCTATAAATGTAGCAATGGCAATATCCATTGGGATTAATGCAGTTAATCCCACATAATCCTCCTGAAAGTCAAAACTCTCAATCTCGCAATTAAGTTTTTTCCCCAAATGGGCCAGTTCGTTTTCAATTATTTTGTGCTGATTGTTATTAAACTGTTCTCCTACAAGAGGTAGAAGCAAAAGATAGGTCCTTAATTTGTCTTTAGAACCACCTAGACCTGTCATGATAAAACCATGGTTTTCCTCCGTTAACTCGCTTTCAAGAAACATTCTGCACTCCTGCAAAGCCATTACTGCCCATTGTTTTATTTCTTTGGCAGGGTTTTCATAATATTTGGCCAATATTTTGAACGCACCAATTGAACCGGCATGTGCCAAAATAGTCAAAGCTTTCTTTTTCCCTTCCAAAGGTAAGTCTGGGTGAAAAAGGAGAATCTCCATTTTCTCCAGTTCATCATCATTCATGGATCCCCGCTCAAAACCATGCGAGTAATTAAGGTATTCTTTCTGAATATCCAAATCAATCCCCTGTTCAAGGATTTGAAATTTCTCTGGAAGGCTTTCTAAAAACCTAATTATCTCTTTTTTTCCCTCTGTCATTTCTTAACCCTTTTGTAAAGTTCAATAATTACAACTTGAAGATCAAAATGATTTTGTGATTTCTTTCAAGACATTCCGTTTAATAAAATATTCTTAATTGAGGCCTCTAATTTGTTTGCCTTACCAATTAAAGAAACCCTCTTTTTATATTCATGCTCGTGTTTCAAACTTTTATAAATCTCAATATATTCATCGCAAAAATGTTTAAATCTTTCCGATTGGATTAGCTCATCCAACCATTCTGCAAATTCCAGTAAGTTTTCTTGCTTATCCGAGTATTGGAAATAATTAATAACAAATTCAGAAGTTTCAAGATTGGAGCCTTCCCATTTTTCAATCGGAACAATAGGTCTGCCGAAAAACTTGTCGAAAATATAGGTGTTACGGGTGAAAGCCTCCAAGACTTTCTTTTTTGCTTCATTTTGTCTGTGGGTCTTGAAAAGAATAATAGCCCACTCAAACAAAAAATCGGGATACCTAGCGTCGTCAGGAAAGTTCTTATTGAACCAATTGAAATAACGAAGGCCGCCGGTGTAGTCACCAAGTTGAATGAAAAGCCTTGGTGGACCATATCGGAGTCCCTGACCATCATGATAATAGCCGTGCCAGAATTTTTTATCTGCAGCAAGGGCGGCTTTTATTTGTTTGATCTTGGCTCTTATTCTTTCCTCTTGTTTTGGGGTCAAAGCCATAACAAAACATTTTCCTATAACCTATGAGAGGTTCCAAAAATAAAACATAATTGAATTAAATGTTACCCAAACCCTAAAAATCTTTTGATGCACATATCATTGACAAGACAAAAGCAGATAGGCTAAAGAGGGAGTTCGAGACACGCCCCCCTGCACTCTCTACCGTAATCACATTCTTAAACAAATCTTTAAATATAGATATACCGGCGTCATAGTTGTCTGAAATCAATTTAAATAACAAAACATATTGCAAAAATCATTTTTTAGTGGTAATTTGCAATCATTGGTGTAAATAACCCTCCCTCACACCAAAAATATACCAGTTAGCTTTTTCTCTTCTTTGGTTCACAGATTAAGATTAAGATTAAGATTCTGCCAATACAAAGAATAGCTGCAAAAACTATCATGGCCCAAGACTTGAAGCGAAAAGGCTAACAGTGAATTAAATATGATTTTCCTGTAAAAGTGCCAACATAGTTTAATCAGGTCGCTCAGTTAAACACTTATTTAATTAAGAACGGTGGGGAAGGCAATAAAAAACAAAAAGCAGCATCCTGCCCTTAGAAAAAGGATTGTCGTGATTTTTATCATTGCGGTATTGTTGCCTAGCCTGATCCTTTCATACATAGGTCTGCATTCAATCAGGCAGGAGCAAAGCCGGCAGGAAGCGGTTTATATTCAGAACCTAAAGCAATCTCTTGCCATTGTCCTATCCCGTGTGGAATCAGACATGGAAGACCGCCTGCATGCCATTATGAATAATTTGCCGGTTTATGGTGCGATGCCAGGCAGAAGCTTTTTCCAGCAACTCAGGCAAGTGATGAATCATTCGCCGCTGGTTGATGATGTTTTTGTGCTCGACATGAATTTTCGGGTGTATTACCCTCGTAAATTAATTCATGACCGCGCTGTTCAGCAGCAGTCAGGCTATCGTGATCAGATTTTTTTTCAGCAGGGCGTAACATTTGAGGCCAGCGGAAGGCTTGAAGATGCCATTGAACAATACCGGTTGGGATTGCAGGAATCAGTTTCCGTTTTGGAAACCCTGACCCTGATGAATGGCATGGCCCGCTGCCAATTAAAAATGGATCAACTGCCCGAGGCCCGGATGAATTTCAGGGAGATCATAGAACTTGACAGAGGCAGGTTTCTGGGTGGCGAGGTTCCTTACGTGCTTTTGGCTTACCATCAGCTGGCTGATATTGAATCGAGGCTCAGGTCTCCCGGCGCAGCAATGAACGTAATGCTGGATTTTTATGAATTGCTGGTTGAAAATTTTCACTACCTGCGGTCTGCCCAGCATTCTTTTTACACATCCGGGATAAAGGGGGAAATAGAGGGTGGGCTGGCCAGAGCCTCTCAGGCCCAGGCAAGCAGGTACCTCGATATCAATGAGCGGGAAATAGCTGCTGAAAAGGAACGGGCATTCCGTGATCTTTTCGATAATCATTTGTTGCCCGTTTGCAGAAATTACTTCCAGCTGCCCGGGGAGGGTTCTGAACTGAAACTTTTCAGACTGAAGGCTGGGGAAGATCATTTAATCATTGCCTTGAAAGCAATTGCAGGTGAATCGCGTTCCGAGGGTATTAAGGGTTTTATTCTGAATGGGGAGGAGTTACACAGGGTTCTTGTTTCAGTGATTGAATCGCATAACTTACAGGGTGATCCCGGAATTTTCCTGCTGCCTCCGGCAGAAATCAACAGGGATTTAACCGGGGTTGAAGAAGATCCGCACATAATAAGTGCCGGGTTTACAGGCATACGTGATTTGTTTCCTGGTTATGGCCTTGGAATTAAACTTGGTGATAATCCGTTTTACGAAAGCATTCATAAAAGAACCTTAAGGCTGTATTATTCCCTTTTTGCGGGCATAATCGGAGTCATTTTATTCGGCATTGTATTTATTTTTCGCGACATATACCGCGAACGACAGTTTGCGCAATTGAAATCTTCTTTTATCGCCAATGTTTCGCACGAAATAAAGACACCCATATCAACCATCAGGGTTCTTGCCGGAAACCTGGCTGAAGGGCTCATCAGCAAGGAAGAAAAGCAAATGGCATATTACAGGCTGATAAACCGCGAGGCGGAAAAGCTAAGCTACCTCACAGAAAATATTTTGGATTTTTCGAGCATGGAAGCCAACAGGAAAGTTTACCGCAAGGAAATGATCAACCTTCACGATCTTTTGCGGAAGGTGCTTCGGCGTTTTTACCTGATGCATCAACAAGAGAGCCTGGTAGTTCATGACAATATCCCAAGCGGCCTTCCAGATATTATGGCTTCGCCCGAGGGGATTGAGCAGGCTGTGTTGAACCTGCTTGATAATGCAGCCAAGTATTCAGGTCCTGAAAAGAGCATCTGGCTCAGCCTGATGC
The DNA here is from genome assembly GCA_019429365.1 of Bacteroidales bacterium. Taxonomy (GTDB): domain Bacteria; phylum Bacteroidota; class Bacteroidia; order Bacteroidales; family UBA7960; genus UBA7960. The sequence goes on from JAHYJD010000035.1 coordinate 24,119, forward strand.
AAAATAACAAAGAAGTGATTATTTCTGTAATGGACAAAGGAATTGGTATTACAAAAGACGAACAGGAGATGGTTTTCGAAAAATTTTACCGGGTGGATAACAAAGGACAAAAAACGCCTGGCAGCGGCATTGGTCTTTCGCTGGTAAAGGAAATAGCGCAAATGCACAACGGCAGCATTGAAGTAAAGAGCGAGCCCGGAAAGGGAAGTAAATTTTCACTGATAATACCCGTAAATCATGCAAAAGATACTACTGATAGAGGATGAGCATGGCATGGCAGAAGGCATTAAAGATGCCCTGGAGCTTTATGGATTTTCAGTAAGCCATGCCGGCAACGCTGAAGATGGCGAGAAGCTGCTTGATGCCGAAAGCTTCGACCTGGTGTTGCTCGATGTAATGCTTCCCGGACGCGACGGTTTCGAGATGTGCCGCCTTATAAGGGCAAAAGGGCTGAATGTGCCCATCGTTATGCTCACAGCGCGCAGCGAGGAGGTTGACAAGGTGGTTGGGCTCGAGATAGGCGCCGATGATTATATTACAAAACCCTTCAGCATGCGCGAACTCATTGCACGCATCCGTGCGTTGCTTCGAAGGACTAACGATCAAAAGCAAACCCCGGATGTGTTCTTATTTGGCAATGTGAAAGTTGATTTTAATACCCACAAGGTTTTTTGCGCAGAAAAGCTGGTAAACCTTACAGGTACTGAATTTGCCATTTTAAAACTGCTCATCGAAGAACGCCCCAATGTCATCTCGCGCGATAAGATACTGAACGAAATTTGGGGATACACCTTTTGTCCCGACTCACGCATTGTAGATACGCATATTCTGAATATCCGCAAAAAGCTTGAATGTGAACCAAGTAACCCTGATTTTATAAAAACCCAACATGGCATTGGTTACCGGTTTACAGCTTAGAAAGCAGATTAAATCTTGACAATTCCTGACAAAATCTTCACCCTCTTGATATTCATTAAATGTAAATTGCGAAAGATAAAAAGTTTTCGAATTAATGGAGAAACGATCATGAAAAACATGCCCGTTCTGTTCTTTTCAGCATTGATAATTTGTATGTTAACGCCATTGCAGGCCCAGAACGATGCGGCACAAAGGCTTTATCAGCAAGGCATTTTCCAGATGGAAGCCATGGGCAATTTTACCGCTGCCATTGAGATATTCGAAAAACTGGTAGCTGATTATCCCCAAAACAAGTCACTTGCTTCGCGGGCACTGCTTATGGCGGGCCGCTGCCACGAAAAGCTTGGGCGGGAAGAAGCCGAGAAAGCCTACAACCGGATATTGGAAGAATACAGCGACCAGCGCGAAATTGTCAACGAGGCACGGGCCCGCCTACTGGCCCTCTCCGAGCGCCCAACGCAAGCAGTACACACTGGCATGATTACACGAAAGGTTTGGAAAGGTCCCTATGCATGTGCCCTTAGCAATATATCACCAGATGGAAATTATGTAATATCTACTGACTGGACAACAGGCGATCTGGCCCTGTTTGAGCTGGCAACTAACCAAACCCGGCGACTCACAAACAAAGGGCCGCGGTCTGAATCTTCCGCGTATGCCCTTTTCCCTGTTTTCTCTCATGATGGTAAATACATTGCCTATACCTGGTTTGAAGATAACAGTGATTGCGGGCTTAGAATGTTTGACATGGAAAGCGGAGAAGTTCAGGTGCTTCTGGATGAAAAAAGCTTGTATTTTCAAGTATTGGAATGGGCGCCTGATGGAAAGTCCCTGATTGTGTATACCATGGAAAATTATGAAGACACCCGCTTCTGCCAATATTTTATTGAAAAAGACAGCCTTTCCCTGCTAAAATCATTCAATCATCATTTAAACCCGGTAAAAGTTGTTTTTTCACCTGAAGGTAAATACATTGCATTCGACAGCCATGCAAGGAGTCTTGAAAATCAGGTGAATATTAATTCGATCGATCTTGAGACCAAAGAACAATTTGAGTTGGTGAACCACCCTTCTGAGAATTTTGTATGTGGCTGGACGCCCGATGGTACCCAGCTGGTTTTTATCAGCAATCGCACCGGGGTCAATGCTATCTGGACCATTCCGGTAAAGGAGGGCAAAGCTGCAGGAGCACCTGAGTTGCTTAAAACCGATGTCGGCTTTTCAATAACACCTATAAGGTTAACAGAAAGAGGCTCTTTTTTTTACGGGGTTGACTCAGGAAGTCGCGACGTTTATATTGCATCATTTAACCCTGAAGAAACGGAGCCCTTCGGACCGCCAATAAAAATATCGCAGCAACATGAAGGGTCAAACAGAGCAGCAACCTGGTCGGGCGATGGAAGGTATATTGCCTATACCGCCACCAGGCAACAGAAACCCGCTGCTCATTCAAATGCCGTAATTATTCACGATTTGGAAACCGGCCGTGATCAAAATATTGTTCTTGATATTAGCATGGCTCTTGATTACATCGCCTGGTCGCCTGATAATAAATCAATTGCTTTAAGCGCAATATATAATAAGGCTGGCCAGCAATTGCAAGGACTTTTTATTCTGAACACAACAACCGGAGAGATCGCCGAAACGATCAGAGAAGGATTGAATCAGGAATTACTTTTCAAGCCTGCCTGGTCAGAAGACGGAAAATACTTGTATTATTTTCAAAGGGAACAACCCGACTTGAGATATTTTCTTTTGGAACGAAACATGCAGACAGGCCATGAAAAAGCCTTGCTTGCACTTTCAGAATATATTGTCGGTACAGGCAACGAGTGGCCCACGCTCGAACTGGTTTATTCGTCACATGGTAATATGCTTGCTTTCTCCCGTAGTTCAGCCCTTAATAGAAGATCAGACCTGTTCCTTATAGACTTAAAAGACAACGACCCCAAGCCCCGCGCAATTCATACTGCTGATTATCCGGAAGTTATCAGAAGAGCCCTTTCATTCGATGGAGACGAAGTTAGGTTTATTAAAAGCAGGCTGGACGAAAAAAACATCCACCGTGATTTTGAGCTATGGTCGATCAGCATTGTCAGCGAAGAAGCCCGGAAAATAAAAGATATCCCTATAGAGTTCCGGCTTTTTTCACTGCATCCCGATGGTAAAACTGCTGTTTTTAACATGGGGCTCCATCATAATCCATGCGAGATCTGGGTCATTGACAACCTGTTGCCGGGCCGTAAATAAGAATAAAAGACTGCTTGGGGGGTTGTCATTCCGAAGGTAGTGAAACGTAGTGAGGAACCGTAAGCCCTGCGAAGCCAATCTCCTTTTCTAAGAGATTTAGCTTTGCTGCTACTTCGTGGTCTCTCCAGTAAGTATGGGATCGAAATGACAGCCCAGTCCATTTAAAAAGAGTTTTAGCTTCGCTGCTAATTCGTGGTCTCAACCGCAAGAGCGGGTTCGAAATGACAGCCTACTCCATTTAAAAAGAGTTTTCTCAGCGCAAGCGCTTCGAAATGACAGGGTGCTTTACACTGGGGAAGTGGAAACAGGGCGGCGCTGCGCGCCGCCCTGTTTCCACTATTATTCTATCTGTAGGCCCTGTCATTCCGAACGAAGTGAGGAATCTCAAATAAAGTAGTGTAAAGCCACCAGGAAAAAGTTGGGGTAAAACTTGTTTTTTAAGTGTCAATAAATTCTCTGGAATTCCTATTTATTGTTATAGTCTGAATTTGGAAACAGCAGTTACTGATACATCCTTTCAATACCATCAACCGCATCATTCATGAACTTCCAGTCAGGATTTAGTTTTTCAATGAGTTTGGTTTTATTCGCTTTACCCCATTTTTTAATTTGCTTCTCTCTGGATATCGCCATTTCTATATCATTGTATTGCTCATAGTAAACAAGGTACTTGCAGTTGTATTTCTTAGTAAATCCTTCAATTTGCCCGGCATAATGCTCATTTACTCTTCTTGACAAAGAATTGGTAACTCCCACATACAAAACATTTTTTCCAATGTTTGTAATAATGTAGACATAATAATTGCGCTTGAGATTGGTCATAATTTGGTGTGGTTTCTTAAAGACTCCATTATAAAAGGCGAATTTTTTATAAAGTTAAGTTAGTTTGAAGAAAACTTATTGATTTAGCTTCGCTGCTACTTCTTGGTATCACCCCAAAAGAAACCTAAAAAAGAATAGTTTTCTCACCCGCAAGAGCGGGTTCGAAATGACACACACTTCGCTTAAAAGGAGGTGAATCAGGGCGGCGCTGCGCGCCGCCCTGATTCACCTATTATTCTATCCTGAGCGCCATGTCATTCCGAACGCAGTGAGGAATCTCAAGCCCGGCGAAGCCCATCTATTTTTTTCTCTTTCTGGAATTCTCATCCAGCTTCATGACATTTCTTTGCATGCCAGGAAGAAAAATGCCGTGTAGAGAAAGAATTAATCTGTTTACCGGTAAATCTTGACAATTCCTGACAATTTCTTCACCCTCTTGACATTTTAAGGTCATAACTTTCCATAGCGTTTTTTTTCACGTAGTGGAAATAAAGAAACCCATGCAGTATGGCATTTCGGGCCTGATCAATGATTCACTTTTAGAAACAATATATGGAGGGAACCTTATGGGAGAAGAGACTTATGGTGGCATTGGCCAAAATTGCTAATTAATGGATTTTTAAAATTGACTTTTTTAACCAAAAACAAGAAAAATGTGATTAACTAAAAACCCAAAAGAAATGAAAACACTAGTAAGAATGCTGATGTGCCTGGCCTGTGTGGCTGTGCTTTCCAGCTGCGAAAAGGATCCCGAATTTAGCGGATCAGTTAACCTGGGTGAATTGAAAAATTTTGATGCAAACTTCATTGTTCAGGATTTTACACTACCCGATGCCCCAATTTTAGATGGAGGCTGCCTGAAAACGTGGAAAGGGTTTGGAGAATCCTACATTCTGGGTCAGTTCTCCGTTGAAATGAATCTGCTTTGTGACATTGAAAACCTAAGGTTCTGTTACTTAATCGGAACATTCCATGCACAAGATGGCAGCGCAATATTTTTCAACATTGCGGAAGGAGAATATGCGTGCAATCTGGGCGAAGATTGTGTAGATTTCCAATACAGTTTCAATGAGCCAGCCGTAATCTCAGGAGGTACCGGACGATTTGCTGGGGCCACAGGGGGCTTCCACACTAATGCTTTAATTCATAACGGAGAAATCTTTAACTGGTTTGCCAAATTTTCCTGCAAAGGAGACATTAAACTTCGGCTGGGAAATCAAGAAAATCAATCAGGTGGTGGTTCGTTAATCCCCGAACCAACCCCTTAAGCAAAAGATTTACCAAAAGAAGCTGCTTTTAAAAGAAATACCAATAAATACCTTCTTTAGTCACTGCAGCAATCCTTTGATTTGCCTGTTCCAGCAACATTATTCAACCACCACAGGAGTTTCTTAACGGCGCTGCAAGCTGGGTTCTTCCAAAACCCGTTTGGGAAACTTGTCCGAATAAATAAGAAAAGCTTAGATTTAGCTTTGCTGCTAATTCGTGGTCTCACCCGCAAGAGCGGGTTCGAAATGTCAGGGTGCCTTTTGCCGGGGGGAGGGCTTTTGTGCGGCGCTTGGCGACGCACAAAAGCCCTATTATTAAAATTGCGGGCCCTATCATTCCGAACGCAGTGAGGAATCTCAAGCCCAGCAAAGCAATCCTTTTTTTGAAGAGATTTAGCATCCCTCCTGCTACCCGAAGCAAACCCATACAATCTTGACAATTCTTGACAATTTTTTCACACTCTTGACATTTTAAGGTCATATCTTTCCCTAGCGTTTTTTGATCCGGCATGGGAATAAAGAAACCCATGTTGCACGGCATTTCAGGTCTGATCAATAATTCAATTTTTATAACAAAAACGGAGGAAATCCTATGAAAACAAAAACCTTAATGGTAGCCCTGGCCGCATTGCTAATCGGCAGCCTTTGCTTTTTAGCCTGCCAGAAAGAACTACCGCTTCATGAAGGGCCTGATGCGGAAATTTCGCTCCTCACGGACGAATACATCGTGGTATTCAAAGATGGGGTAACTGATGTGCCCGGGCTGGCCCGGCAACTTGTTGAAAGCCATGATGGCGAGATCAGTCACATTTACCAGTATGCCATCAAGGGCTTTGCTGCCACACTGTCTTCTGAGGCAATTAAAGCCCTGCGAAAACATCCGCAGATCGCATGGATTGAAGCTGATCAGATGGCTTGGATACCTAGGCAAAAAGTAACCGGAACCCAATTTGGAGTTTTGGAAAAAACTGGCTCGCAAACGGGTGATGTCCCTTGGGGGCTCGACAGAATCGATCAGTTCGAACTACCACTGGACAATACCTACAACTATAACCTGACCGGTAATGGTGTGCACGTCTATATAATTGGTACGGGCATTCGGTTCACCCATAATGAGTTCTGGGATGAAGAAAATCAGGAATTTCGCGCTGTGCCTGGATTTGACTACAGAGGTGATGGCTGGGACACCAGTGATATCGGGAGGGGCACAAGTTTGTCCTCAGTCGTTGGGGGAAATACCTATGGAGTGGCAAAGAATGTCACTCTAGTATCCGTACGCGTGATTGGCCCTGGTCCAGCGGCCAAGAACATCATCGCAGGTGTGGACTATGTGACAGCTTATCATGAAAAGCCCGCCGTGGCCCTCATGGACATTATTAGTGCCCAGTCTGATGCCCTTGAGGCTGCCATTCGCAATTCTGTTGCTGCTGGCGTCACCTATGTGGTCACTGAGATGGACGATTACCCCTCCTGCAATTATACTCCATCCCGCATGCCAGAGGTTATTACTGTGAGTGCCACAAGGAGAGACGATGAAAGAAGGAAGCCGTCATCGGATGTGAGTTGCGTCAACATTTTTGCTCCAGGTACTGGCATTCCCTCTGCTCGCAACAATAGCGATGATGATACCAGTATTTACTCCGGCTCTACTTGGGCTGCGGCCCATGTGGCGGGTGTTGCGGCTTTGTACCTGGAAACAAATCCAACCGCCCCGCCTAGCGAGGTGTTCGCGGCAGTGATTGCGGCAGCGACACCTAACGTAGTTACCTACAATGGGGTTACTTTGGACAAACCACTGCTATACAGCCTGGCATGGAACGGCGGGGATCCGCCTCCACCTCCACCAAACCAACCACCTGTCGCTGATTTCAGCTTCACAACCTCGGACCTGACGGTAACCTTCACCGACTTGAGCCATGATCCCGACTGTGAGGTGGTGGCCTGGGCCTGGAATTTCGGCGACGGGACCTTTTCGACCGAACGGAGTCCATCCCACACCTACGGTGCAGCAGGGACTTACACCGTAACGCTGACCGTAACGGACAATGAGGGCGCCACTGGCACTGCATCGCAGGACGTGACTGTCGCGGAAGGCAATGGCGGGGATCCTGACGAACCCGTACTTTCCATCGATATCTTTGACCTTACCAACACCAGCAATCCACAGTTTGCCCGCGTGAGGGTTGACTGGGAAGTTTCGGGTGAAAATCTCTCTGAAGTTATGCTGCAAATTACTGGACCCAATAATGACTCACAGACCTGGAATGTAAGCGGAAGTAGCGCATCCGGAAGGCACGAGTTCGCTTTTCGCCGCGGGTTTGGTACTTATAATGTCACGTTAACTGTTATAGATGCCAGTGGCCAATTAGAAAAGACCAAGAACATAACGCTATAATTGAAATTGCAGCTTCGGAAACAAACTTCTGGAGCAAAACACCTTCGCCCCGGCAGACTATGTTAGTCATGTTGGGGCGAAGCACATCCCTGTCAACAAAAAAGGATCTGGTTGGAAATTCTTACAGGATTCTGCAGAGTGCCTTAATCCTGGTTTCTATTCCGACTGCCATGCTTCCCTGCGGGCTTCCCGGCGGGCTTCTCTTCTGGCCCTGCGCCTTTCAGTGAAACTTTTTTCTCCGGAAGAATCAGTTGCTTTGTCTCTCGTACTCCTGCTCAAGCGCCTGAGCTGACGCTTGTTAAACTCCTGATGGTTTTTAAGTTGCTCAAGGTGGGCCTCCTCAGTTTGGCGCCGGAGCTCTTCAGCGGCCAGCCTGTTTGCTTCCATGACCTGC
>JAHYJD010000036.1 GCA_019429365.1 Bacteroidales bacterium
AGGGCTTAAATGTGAATAACCGCAGGTGAAACCTGTGGTGTTGAGCAACGGTCCCGAAGGAGTTGAATAAATCAGATTCAAGAAAAAAATTCAACCACTCCGTGGTTGCTTTGGGTTAGGGATGCTCTTTTACCCCGCATACAATGCGGCGTTATTCATTTTAAATCCCTTCGGGGTTTCGTCCTGCGAAGCGGGACCGCCTGTGTCTAGCCCCGGGTCGCCCGGCGAGTTAGTACCTGGGTTGGCTAATGCAAGCGTAGTAAAAAACACTACCCATGAAGGTGAAATTTTCCGATAATGATTATCTTTGTTTGTATGAGAACAGTTAATTTTAAAATACCAGATACTGTTGACCTTGACGATAAAGAAATAGCAATGCTAGTTGCTTCAACTCTTTATGAAAAAGGTAAACTTTCCTTGGGACAAGCCGCAGAATTGGCAGGGCTTACCAAGCGAACATTTGCTGAACTCCTTGGGAAATATGGTGTCTCTATCTTTAACTATCCCCCTTCTGAATTGACCAGAGACGTCAATAATGCCTAAAGTAATCATTTCAGATACAAGCTGTTTAATCATTCTCACTAATATCGGGGAGCTTGACTTGTTGCACCGACTTTACAAAACGGTGATAATAACTCAAGACATTCTGCTTGAATACGGCGATAACCTACCTGACTGGATTGAGGTCCGGCAAGTAAAAGACCAATACCGTCAACAATTGCTTGAAATGCAGATCGATAAAGGAGAAGCAAGTGCAATCGCATTAGCATTAGAGACCGGTGATAATATCGTAATCCTTGACGATTGGAAAGCAAGAAAAGTAGCAGAACGATTAGGAATATCAGTAACCGGAACATTAGGAGTGATAATAAAAGCCAAAAACACCGGAATAATTCCCTCGATTAAACCTTTTTTGGATGAAATCAGGGAAACAAATTTCAGAATTTCGGAAGAATTGGAACAAATTGCGCTGAAAGAGGCAAACGAAAAATTATAACCCAGTCAGATAACATTGCTTGCCAATCTGGTAAAACCAGAATTTGCTGCGCTGGACTCATTGCAATCAGCCAAAAACCAAACCGCCTTCCCCTTCGTCCTGCGAAGCGGGACCGACTGTGCTTAGCCCCGGGTCGCCCACCTTAACTTGCACCCGGGGCTAATCGTCGCCCATCTTAACTTGCACCCGGGGCTAATCTTTGCCCGGCAATCTTGCACCCGGGGCTAATCTTCGCCCAACAATCTTGCATCCGGGGTATAATCCCGGCAAGATTTCACCCGGAGCTGGTTTTAATGATGTGTGAATGATGTAATGTTTTTCTGAATTGATGTAACATTTTCCATCATTAACATCCTCATCTTTATAAAGTAAAACTTTCTAAATCATTTTACTAATGCATGTTGGTCATTGGTATATTATTTTATTGGGATAACATATAACACCATGGAATTACTTACAAAAAAATTGATTCAGGAACTTCTGGCTATTGATCAGTCGCCCTGTCTTTCGCTTTTCATGACCACTCATAGAAGCCACCCTGAAAATCTTCAGGATCCAATCAGATTTAAAAATCTTCTCAAACAATTGGAAGAATCGCTTTTGCAAAAATATTCAGCCGATGAAGCGAAAAAACACATTGAACCCTTAGAAGCCCTTGGCAATGAAAATGATTTTTGGAATCAAACATCTGATGGACTGGCTGTTTTAAGTACAGTTGGACTATTCAAAGCGATAAGGCTACCTATACCCATTGAAGAACTGGCAGTTGTAGCAGATAGTTTCCACACAAAACCTCTTCGACAGTATTTGCAATCGACTGACCGGTATCACGTTTTGGGCTTAAGTCTTCATGATATACGGCTTTTTGAAGGCAACCGTCACTCACTAACCGAAGTTGAACTCACGGCTGATACGCCAAAAACCATAACCGAAGCGCTTGGTGATGAATTGACTGACAAGTATTCGACGGTTGCATCTTATGGCGGTACAGGGGGAGAAAGCTCAAGCATGCATCATGGTCAAGGTGGCAGAAGCGAAGAAACTGAAATAGACGCTGAGCGGTATTTTCGTGTGGTTGCGAATACGATTTACGAACAATATTCGAAACCTTCAGGCTGGCCACTTATTCTTGCTGCTTTACCCGAACACCACAACCTTTTTCAAAAGGTAAGTAATAATCCATTATTGCTAAGCAAAGGTATTGCAATGAACCCTTCATCAGTTTCACCAGATAAGCTGGTAACGCTTGCCTGGGAAATTATGGAACCAGAGTATAACCTGAAACTTGACAGTTTTGTGTCCAGGTTTGAGCAGGCAAGGGCAAATGGAAAAGGTAGTGATGACTACAAGGAGGTTGCTGTGGCGGCAGTTGAGGCAAGGATTGATACCCTTATTGTTGAAGCCGACCGGATTATTCCGGTCAGGATTACCAATCTTGTGACAGGTAATACCCAGAAAAAAGATTTGATAAATCCGAAAGTGGATGACCTGCTCGACGATATGGGAGAATTGGTGATGAAGATGGGTGGACAGGTGATGGTTCTTCCTGCTGAAAAAATGCCCTCTCAAACCGGCCTTGCAGCAATATTTCGTTATTAATTAAATGGAAAAAAAATGCAAATACAATTTAACACAGACAAAAATGTAACCGGGAACGAAGAGCTTATAGCTTCGTCAACTTCTTATATTTCGGAAGAACTTAGCAGGTACAGTCAGCATATAACAAGGGTGGAAGTTCATTTCTCGGATGAAGATGGCAGCAAAGAGGGGTTCAACGATAAACGCTGCCTGGTGGAAGCCCGTCTTGCAGGCAGAAAACCTATCGCTGTTACCAATCAGGCAAATTCGCATGAACAGGCTTTTCTAGGCGCCATTGACAAATTGAAAAATTCTTTGAAAACAATAACTGGACGTTGGAAGGATTATTAGAATGAAAATTATTCAAGGAAAATTAAATTTACTCGGATGAAACTTGCATATATTGGCACCTACCCTCCGCGGGTTTGTGGTATTGGTACATTCACCATGAATCTGTACGAATCAATGATAACGAAAACAGATTCATCAGAGGATCCAGTTGATGGATTTATTGTAGCCATTAACGATAATGAGCAATCCTATAATTATCCGGAAGAGGTTAAGCTAATCATTAGGCAAGAATATCAACGCGACTATCTGGAAGCGGTAAAATACATCAACCTGAGTGGTGCCGACGTTTGTATTCTTGAACATGAGTTTGGAATATTTGGCGGGCAAAATGGCATATACATTCTTCCATTGCTTTACCGGCTCGAAATTCCACTTGTTGTTACCCTGCATACCATTGTTAAGAAGCCTTCGTACAACGAAAAAGCTGTAATGCAGGAAATATGCAAGATGGCCAATAAGATTATCGTAATGAGCCATAAAGCCATTGAATTTCTGATCGATATCTATGATGTGGAGGAAGAGAAAATTGTTTTCATTGAGCACGGTGTACCCGATATTCAATATAGCCAGGAACAAACAAAAAAGGAATTTAAACTTACCAATAAAAAATTATTACTCACATTCGGAATTCTAAGTCGCAACAAAGGAATAGAAACGGTATTAAAAGCATTGCCCAAAGTTGTTGAAAAGCATCCCGATGTTTTATATGTGGTTCTGGGAAAAACCCATCCGAATGTTATTCGCCATTCAGGAGAAGAATATCGAAATTATCTTCAACTTCTGACAAAAAAACTCAACCTCAGCAATCATGTTGTTTTCATTAATGAATTTATTAGCCAAAAAGAATTATTTAAATATTTGTCCGCATCTGATATTTATATTACGCCCTATCTGAATGAAGCACAGATTACCAGCGGCACGCTTTCCTATGCTGTGGGAGTGGGATCTGCGGTTATTTCAACACCGTACTGGCATGCGGTTGAATTACTGGACGATGAAAGAGGCGAGCTTTTTAACTTTAATGATTCCGAACAGCTTGCACAGATTTTGCTGGAATTGCTTGACAATCCGGAAAAGTTGAAAAAACTCAGGAAAAAAGCATTTGATTACGGCAGAACCATTACATGGCCTAAGTCAGGTGGAAAATACATTTCGCTTATAAATAAAATTCAAAAAGTTAAACCGGAACTATTGGTTAAGAAGGAAACGGCAATTGATCCGCTTATGCTTCCTCCATTTTCGTTAGATCATATTAAACGCTTAACTGACGATACAGGAATAATTCAGCATGCAAAATTTGGGATTCCCAACCTAAAAGAAGGCTATTGCATTGATGATAATGCAAGAGCTTTACTTATGGTGCTGATGACCTACCGGCAAAAAAAAGATAAGCATGCACTTAATTTAGCACCTATATATCTGAGCTACATTCATTATATGCAGAACAAAGACGGCACCTTCAGGAACTTTTTAAGTTTTAACCGAAACTTTCTTGATGAGGTCGGATCTGAAGATTCGTTTGGAAGAACCATTTGGGCCCTGGGGTACTTGTTATACAATCCGCCAAACGACGCTTATTATCAAACCGGTAAACTCATTTTCTTTAATGCAGCGCCAAACTTTGAGAAACTGCAATCTATCCGTAGTATTGCCAATACAATGCTGGGTATCAGCTATTACCTTAAAAGCAACCCCACAGATGATTCAATGAAAGAAACATTGGCCAGCCTTTCTGACAAGTTAATTAAACACTACCAGGAAAACAGCACTCCTGACTGGAAATGGTTTGAATCACTGCTGGCTTATGATAATGGGATGTTACCCCTTGCCCTTTTGCACGCTGCTGAAATACTTAAAAATGATAAAATAGCCGCCATTGCGCTGGAATCTGCAAATTTTCTGACGGAAGTTTTGCTTAAGGATGGCTATTTATCAATTATCGGGAATGAGAAATGGTATGAAAAAGGTGGTGAACGATCTTTGTTTGCCCAACAACCTGTAGATGCATTGGCTATGGTTCTAATGTATCGTCAGGCTTTTCAGTTAACCAAAGACAGAGAATTCCTTGCAAAATTATTTACCTGTTTCCTGTGGTTCCTGGGTGAGAACGATATAAGAATGACTTTATTTGATTTTGAAACGAATGGCTGTTGTGATGGCATTGAGAGCTATGGCGTTAACCGTAATCAGGGGGCAGAAAGCTCATTGGCGTATTTGATATCGCACCTGGTTGTTATGGAAGCATTTGAAGCATTTGAACAAAAAGACCTGGCATTTTAGCAACTGGAACAACAGAAAAATAATTTGAAAATCATGTTAATAAAAAGATACCGCAATAACCCAATCCTCACCAAGAAGGATGTTCCTTATCCCGTTGCTACCGTGCATAATGCCGGGGTTGTAAAATTCAAGGGCAGGTATATAATGATTTTCAGGTCGCATAAACTTAATGGCAGAAGTATTTTGGGTAAGGCCGAAAGCGAAGACGGATTTAATTTTACCGTAGATGAAAAACCGTTTATGGTGCCGGCAACCGAAGGTATCTTTAAGGAATATGAGGAATATGGCGTAGAAGATCCCCGAATTATTTTTCTTAATGGTGAATATCTTATCACCTACAGTGCATATTCCCGTAATGGCGTAAGAATAGGTCTGGCAAAAACCACAGATTTTAAAAGCGTTCACAGGATATCGCTAATTACTGAAGCCGACTACCGCAACGTAGTAATTTTTCCTGAAATGTTTAACGGTTTATATGCCCGTCTCGACCGTCCTCATTCTGAAATATCACCATGGTCAATATGGATATCATATTCTCCCGACCTGATATACTGGGGTGAATCCAAATTAATAATGAAACCTCTTCAGTATCATTGGGACGAAATGAAGATCGGACCCGGGGCACCACCAATAAAAACACCCCGTGGATGGCTGAATATCTATCATGGCGTATTCCCTACAATGGATGGCTGTATTTACAGGCTGGGGGTGGCATTGCACGACCTGCAGGACCCTTCAAAGATTATTGCCGTAGGCGATGAATGGATACTGCAGCCCGAAGAACAGTGTGAAATTACCGGATATGTTCATAATGTGGTTTTCTGTTGTGGCGCCGTTCCCGAAGAAGATGGAAGCATTAAAATTTACTGGGGCGGAGCCGATTCTGTAATGTGCATGGGTACGGCCAATACAGAGCAACTCGTTGATCATTGCTTAAATAATTCACGACAAGCTTTATAAAGTGAAAATAGCCATTCTTTCGCCCATTGCCTGGAGAACACCACCGGCAAAGTACGGACCCTGGGAGCAAGTAGCTTCAAATATTGCCGAAGGACTTGTTGATAGAGGTATTGATGTAACCTTGTTTGCTACAGGCAATTCTGTTACCAAAGGAAAGCTGCAATATGTTTCAGAAACGGCCTATGCCGAAAACCCGGATATCGATCCAAAGGTTTGGGAATGTCTTCATATCAGCAACCTGATGGAGCAGGCCGGTGAATTCGATTTAATACACAACCACTTCGATTTTCTTCCGCTCACCTATACAAGGCTTATTAAAACACCGGTGGTTACAACCATACATGGATTTTCTTCACCAAAAATACTTGAAGTATATAAGAAATATAACAGCACTGGCTTTTATGTCTCTATAAGCAACTCCGATCGCAGCCCTGATCTTCAATATACCGCAACAGTTTACAATGGTATTAACCCAAATGAATTTACATTCAGGGAAACGTCAAAAGATTATTTGCTGTTTTTTGGCAGAATTCACCCTGAAAAAGGAACTTCTGAATGCATTCAAATAGCGAAGCAGTCCGGAAGGAAACTCATCATTTCCGGTTTAATTCAGGATCAAGCGTATTTTGACAAAAAGGTTAAACCGTATATTAATGATGATGATATTGTTTTCGTGGGTAATTCCGCACCAAAGGAAAGAGATAAACTTATGGGTGAAGCTTATGCACTTTTACATCCTATCAGCTTTAAAGAACCTTTTGGCTTAAGCGTGGCAGAAGCGATGATGTGTGGAACCCCGGTTATTGCTTTTAATTTGGGTTCCATGCCAGAATTGATTCTTTCCGGGAAAACAGGTTTTCTGGTAAATACAATTGAGGGAGCAGTACAGGCTGTTGAAAACATTCATTCTATAAACAGAAATTTTTGCAGGGAATGGGCGTTTTCTAAATTCAGCACAGAAGAAATGATCAATGGTTATCTGGATGTTTATAGTAAAATTTTAAATCAGCAAATTAACATTAAATGAATACATTCTAATGAATAAGTCGAAAGAAGTCAAATCGTTAATAAAAAGGAAAAGGTCCAGAATTGATCGCAACAATTCGAGGGTAATTACCAGGGCCCATATTCCTGGCGATTTGTCGCGTGTTAGCAAAATAATCGACAGGGTAATTAACCTTTCAGAAGGTAAGGCAGAAGATTTGCTGAAAAATGTAACGGATAATTTTTACAGCAGACATAAAAATATAGAACAGCAGCTATTTGCACATTTCGATAAGGTGAAGGAATATTTGCCGGAGAACACAGTAATAAGCGATACCAAAAAAGAACTGATAGGCGCATACTTCACAATGGAATATTCCATTGAATCGGCCGCCTTATTCAATCCTTCCATAGTAATGCACCCCGATCAGGACGGGGTAAAAAGTGGTGAGATACGTTTTATTATGAGTCTCAGGGCAACAGGAGAAGGGCATATTTCGTCCATTGTTTTTCGAAGCGGGATCATCCAAAAGGATGGCACTTCCATTTTCGATAAGGCTTCTGAATTTGTAGGCACTCCTAAAGTTTTGAATGATCCCACATACGACAATCACTTATTCCGGCTTAAACTAGAAGATATGAGTTCATGGGATGAAACAAGCAGCCGTATTATTGAAAAACTATCAGATAATTTCACCTATGGAGAATTGAAAGCAGGCATTAATGAATTATACCTGGATATTGATTTTGCTCACAACGACCAGACAATCAAAACAATAAATTGGCTGGCAAACTCGAACTACCAGATAAAGTTCGATGAAGATTCAAAAATATCTGAGCGTGTGGTATTTCCTGTTTCTGACAATGAAAGCAGGGGGATTGAGGATGCACGGTTTGTGAAATTTTTCGATGAAAATGGCGAATCGATGTATTATGCAACTTATACAGCATATAATGGTGAAAATATTCTTCCGCATTTATTGGAAACCAAAGATTTTTTAAACTTTAATATCATTACCTTAAATGGCAAGGCAGTTCAAAATAAAGGGATGGCTTTGTTTCCACGTAAAATCAAAGGTAAATATGCAATGCTTTCCCGTTTGGATGGTGAAAATAATTATATCATGTTTTCCAAACACTTACATTTCTGGAACGAAGCTAAAATTATTCAGGAACCAACTATGCCATGGGAGTTTGTTCA
Organism: Bacteroidales bacterium; assembly: GCA_019429365.1. Classification (GTDB taxonomy): domain Bacteria; phylum Bacteroidota; class Bacteroidia; order Bacteroidales; family UBA7960; genus UBA7960. Next base: position 8,352 of record JAHYJD010000036.1, read on the forward strand.
GATTGGCAATTGTGGTTCACCAATTGAAACAAGCAAAGGGTGGCTCGTTCTTACGCATGGTGTGGGAGCAATGAGGCAATACTCCATAAGTGCTGTTTTACTTGATCTTGAAGATCCATCAAAAGTGATTGCCCGTCTTGAAGAACCACTTATCAGCCCTACCGAAAAAGAACGTGAAGGGTATGTGCCCAATGTCGTTTATTCATGTGGTTCTTTGATACATAATAACAGGCTTATTATTCCATATGCGATGTCTGATATAACATCAGGCATTATTACCGTTAAAGTAAAAGATTTGATAAATTGCATGAAACCATGCTGATGACGGCGAAAAATGAATTTTAAATACAACCGAGAATGAAAGCCAAGGATTAAAATCTCTCATAACTTAAAATATTTTCAATGGATGAAAAGAGCGGTTTAAAAAACTTCCCTGTCATTTGCGTAGGAGGTTCAGCCGGAGGACTCGACGCTTACATCAGTCTTCTGCAAAATTTGCCTGTAGATCTGGGCGTGGCTATCGTCATCGTGAATCACTTAAGAACTGTTGCCACCCATCTTCATGAGATTCTTCCAATGCATACAACAATGCCGGTTGAGCTAATCACGGAAAGACTGGATATCGAACCCAACCACGTGTTTGTCATCCCTGAGAATCGCGACTTACATATTCTTGGTAACGAGTTCCGGCTTAAGCCCATATCAAAACCCAAAGGCTGGCCAAATGTCATTACAGTTTTTCTGCGTTCATTAACAACGAACTGGGACGGAAAAATCATCGCTGTCATTGTATCTGGTTATGACGGTGATGGTGCTGAAGCTTTATGCGAAATTAAGGAAGCAGGTGGAATTACTATGGCGCAGTTGCCAGATACAGCAGCCCAGCCGGATATGCCGGAAACTGCAATAGAGAGTGGGTGTATAGATTTCATTCTTTCACCCAAGGGTATAGCAAATGAAATAAAACGAATTGCTTCTGGTGAAATGTAGAACAAAACTTTCCACATCATCACAAGCACAGTTATGCAGCAAGAATTTTTCAAACAACGAACACTGAGCAATTAGAGAATTCCAAGCTCGCAGGGCTTAAATGTGAATAACCACAGGTAAAACCTGTGGTGCTGAGCAACCGCGGAATCCGCCAACTCCGAAGGAGTTGAATAAATCAGAATCAGGTTAAAACATTCAACCACTGCGTGGTTGCCAGAGGCATTGATGCTCTTTTACCCCGCATGCAATACGGGGTAAATCATATTAAATCCCTTCGGGATTTTATCCAGCGAATTGGCACAGTATATATTAGCTCAGGGCCCAGTGCCAAAAGCCAAAAACAAAAAGCCAAAACCCCTTCTTCCTGCGAAGCGTGACCGCCTGTACTTAGCCCCAGGGTCGCAAGGCGAACTTAGAACCTTGGGCAGGTCGCTTTTCAACCTCGCTGCTTTTATGTCAACTGAGTTGTTTGTAACAAATTTCTATTTCTTGGTTCCAAAGGCTAGAATCACATCACTCGTAATTTGCGTAACGTTATTATACAGAAAATAGGAACGTGATTTCCTTTCTTCTTTTTCTCGAATCTCCGGAGGTAATCTATGATACCACCACAACCCTGTAGTTGAAGCAAAAAAATCAAACACCATTCCTCCATTCTCGAATTCATCGACCCAAGTAAACCGCTCCGTTTTTATGTTATCCAGGCCTGCATTTTTCAAAAAGGCTTTTATCTCATCTTCATTGCGGGGCCAGTACTCCAGGCGATGACTGAAAAAGTATTTCATCTTAAGGGTTTTTACTCCAGCCTCAATTGCTTCCATATAATGTGCCGGACCGTGCGTTGACAATGCGATGGCGCCGCCCGGACGAAGAATCCTTGTTAGCTCTGTAATTGCAGCTTGCTGATTTGGAACCATTCCCAAGACCATACTGATGAAAACAACATCAAAAGTAGCGTCATCGAAAGGCATTCTCTCAGCATCCCCTTCATGGAAAGAGATTGCATCATTGGAATACCCCTTGGTAATGCTTTTTTCCTGGCATTTGTCCAGCATTAATCTGGAAATATCAACACAGCTGATTTTTGATGCACCCTTCTCAAGCGCTTTAAAAGCCAGGATTCCTGTTCCAGAGCCAACATCGACAACTTCTTTTCTTTTGCAGTCTGTTTTTTGTAAGAGCGAGTCAGCTATTTTTTCATAATGAAAGGATGCTAACTCATCGTATTTATTTATGTAATCACAATATTTACCATTATATCCATCTTTCATTCGCTCTTTCATCGCAGAGGAGTTCCTTGCATTCCCCGTTATCCAGGCAATAATATTTCCCGTATTTAACAGGAGCCTTAATGGCAAAGAAATCTTGCCTGTCCAAAGCAAAGTAGGCATCTTTTTACCTCACTTTTTAGGAAAATTAATATTTAAATTTAATAAATAAATTGAACAATAGCGCAAAATTTAAGGGAAAAAATAAAGTTGTTGTCGACTTACACCATTCAACAGTTGATTGTGCTTTGGCCTGCTAGTGTTTGCTATTGGCATAGTTAATTTGTTTTTGGGGAACGATGCTGGTTTTGGGGCCTTTATAATACTTCTGTCCTTTGTTTATTTTCCCCCGGTAAATGCCATGCTTAAGGAATGGGCAAGTTTCTCAATTCATTATGCAATAAAAATCTTGCTGGGCCTTTTTATTCTCTGGGCAGCCCTGGAAGTGGGAGAATTATTTGAAAAGATTGACCTGATAATGATGGATTTATTCTGATTCTTATTGACATCCCTGTCGATATAATTTTCGAACACCTTGATCCGAGGGGGAGAATGCAATAGGGCAGTGGGTACAAGGCGCAGAGCTCAGAGCAAAGGGCAATAACCAAGGCTTTCGTCCTGCGAAGCAGGACCGTCTGTGTTTAGCCCCGGGTCGCCCATTTTATCTTGCACCCGGGGCTACTCTTGCACCTTTAGCTCGAAAAACCGTTACTTTCCCCCCTGATTTGGGGTCTTAAATGTTAAAAAAGTTTATATTTGGGGAAATTATATTGTAAAGCATAAGGTTGGGGAGGGTGCGCAAAATATTCCAAATAAATGAATTAATCACCTTTAGGGTGTTTGAGGTGTGTATATAATATGTTGTGCATAAGCCTAAAAATCGACCAGACAATGGCTGAAGTTGAAGACAATGTTTTTATTCTCGGGAAAGAGAGTTCGGATTTTGTGAAAATCAAAATCAATGGTTTCTTATACCCCTCTTCGACTGATTTTTGGGACGGAAACTGGATAAATTCTACAATATCACTAAGAGCAGGAGCATTTAATGCTTCATATGACGCAGAACTTAGAAATGTAGAATTTTATCAATTCATGAATGAATTGGAGAGACTGTATAACAACTTAAAAGGAAGTGCAAATTTTTTCACTATCGAAGAATACCTTGAGATAAAAGTCAAAGGTGACGGAATTGGTCATTTCACGGCGGACTGTGTCGCAATAGATTTTCCCGGAGTTGACCAAAGTAAACTTCAATTCAGATTGAATTTTGACCAGACTGAGATTAACGGACTGATAAGCATGATTTCGGATATACTTGATAATTATCCGATTAAGGAGACTGAACAATTAAGGAATTACAAATTAAAATAAAGAAGGCCTATGCACAACATGGTATAGCCAACAATTAGCTTCGCTGCTACTTCGTGGCGCGGGCTTTGTTGCTAGCTTGGCGTTCGCTGGTCGGCGGGGGTCTCCACTAAGGCGAAATAGCGGGGTAATGCTGACGCAGCCCGCTACGGAGAAGCCCCCATGGAGCGAAGCGGAATAAATCGTTTCATGCACGCGACCGTTCCAGTGCCTAAGCCCGAAGGGCTTAAATGTGAATAACCACAGGTGAAACCTGTGGTGCATGGCACGGGCCTGAACAGCAACTCCGAAGGAGTTGAATAAATCAGAATCAGGCTAAAAAATTCAACCACTCCGTGGTTGCTTTGGGTTAGGGATGCTCTTTTTCCCCGCATGCAATGCGGCGTTATTCACATTAAATCCCTTCGGGATTTTATTCTTCCAGTTTGACCGCATTTTTTTTAATTGTGTAACCCAAGGAACTTACTCTAAGGGCTTGAAAATCAAAGAAAGTGGGTTTGATGTAGAAATTGGTTTATTTTTGCTTCAAAAGGATTTTTCTATTAAAACAAAATTTCTAACAAAAGCCTTCAGGGCTTTATTGTGAATAACCGCAGGTGAAACCTGTGAAATTGAGCAAAGGCTGGTAAAATACAAAACCTAAGCCCTCAGGGCTTAAACGTGAATAACCACAGGTGAAACCTGTGGTGCTGAGCAAGGTTGTAATCCAGCAACTCCAAAGGAGTTGAATAGAGCATAGTCACATAAAAACCAATCCAAATGAGCACCTACACCCAAATTCTTTACCAAATTGTATTCAGTACAAAAGACCGGGAACCAAACCTGACAAAAGGTAACAGAGAGGAATTATTCAAATACATCTGGGGTCTTCTGAAAAACAAGAAGTGCCATTTATATCGAATTAACGGAGTAGAAGATCATTTACACATCATTACCCATTTGCATCCATCCGTTTCTTTAGCGTCCCTGGTTAAGGATATAAAACTATCCAGTTCTCAGTACATTAATGCTAATGGAATATTTAAGCGATTCAACGGTTGGCAGGAAGGATATGGGGCATTTACTTATAGCATCAAAGAAAAGGACAGATTAATTGAATATGTAAAGAATCAGGAAGACCATCATAAGGTTAAGAGTTACAAAGAAGAGTTCATTGAATTATTAATGGAACACGGAATTGAATTTGATGAAAAATATTTGTTTTAGCTATTCAACCACTCCGTGGTTGTTGGTATCAGCATACTCTTTTCCCACGCATTGCATGCGGGGTTATTCATATTGAATCCCTTCGGGATTTCGTCCTTCCAAATTGTCTAGATAAACCGCTCCAACTTTTGCCAACCAAAAGGGAGTAATTGTGCCACGCTTACCGGTTTAATTTGTGCCAAAATTACGGGAGCAATTTGTGCCACTTATACTTGGCATCTTATGTCACTTGTACCGGAGTAAATTGTTCCAGTGCCTAAGCCCGAAGGGCTTAAATGTGAATAACCGCAGGTGAAACCTGTGGCATGGAGCAGATGTGTAATCCGCCAACTCCGAAGGAGTTGAATAAATCAGAATCAGGTTAAACCATTTAACCACTGCGTGGTTGCCAGAGGCATTGATGCTCTTTTACCCCGCATGCAAAACGGGGTAAATCTGTTCACACCTTCGGGATTTCGTTCTGCGAAGCGGGACTGCCTTTGCTTGGCAACGGCTCGCCCGGCAATCTAGCACCGGGGGCTGATCAATCTGTAAGCATTCCCTTTTTTCTTCCCCCACATCATCGGAAATGGCTATTTTTGGGTTTCGAATATTAGCAATCTAAAATGAAAACCATCGGCATCCTTTTGTTTGATGATGTGGAATTGCTCGATTTTGCCGGGCCGTACGAGGTTTTTTCGGTGGCCAATGAGCTGAATGATTTCGGGCTTTTCAATGTTTTCACCATTTCAGAGACAGGCCAGGCCATAAGGTCGGTGCATGGCATGAAGGTGTTGCCCGATTATTCTATCAGAAATTGCTCTGCTGTTGATATTTTGCTGATCCCTGGTGGAAATGGAACCAAGAAAGTGATCGGCAATGCTTTGTTGATGGAGTGGATACTGGCCACCAGCAAAAAAACAGAAATCACCTTTTCGGTCTGTTCGGGTGCCAGGGTGCTTGCCAAACTGGGCCTGCTCGACAATAAGGAGTTTGCAACCCACCACTTGGTCATTGACGATGTGCTGAGCCTTACCAGCGGGGGACGCATCAACACTGAAAAACGCTTTGTGGATAATGGCAAAATAATGACTTCGGCCGGAATCAGCGCCGGCATTGATCTTGCACTGCATATTGTGGAAAAGCTCTGCGGGCCCCTTGTCAGGGAAAACACCCGCGCCTATTTGGAATACAATTGCAAGCCAATCATCGGGGCATAAAATAGAAAAAAATGAGTTACATTTTTTTAATAGCTGCTTTCAATGCTTTGTTTTTTGCGGTTTTGCTTTTGCAAAAGAAACCAAGAGCACTTCATGACAAAATCCTTTTCTATTGGATGGTTTATCTGGGCTTATTTACGGCATTGTATACTTTTTCAAACCATGAACTTTTTGCCCAAATCAACCACATTTCGAGTTTTATCATTTCGCTGTTTTTACTCCATGGCCCATTTTTATTTTTATATGTTGACTCCTTGACATCAGGCAGAAGAAAATTCTCACCAAGGAGTTTAACCCATTTTGTTCCCTTTTCTTTCTTTTTCATTTACCTGGTCATCGCTGGCTGGTTTCCCCAATATTCTGAAAAAATCAGGATGGACCACGTGGCAATTGGCGTGGAGCCACCCCTTGTTTTCGTGGTTTTTCTGATCATTACCGCAATATCAGGGCCGGTGTACTTTTGGGTCACTTTCATGAAAATCAATAAAATCAGAAAAAGTATCCTGAATAATTACTCTACCACAAAAGATATTAACCTTGAGTGGCTCAAAACGTTGATTTACATTTTCGGGTTGATCTGGTCTGCCCTGATCATTACAGCGGTCATTCACCATGTGTTTCATTACTTTTCAATGACCTTTTGCACGGATGGGCTTTTCCTTTCCCTTTCTGCTTTTATTATTCTTGTCGGATTTTTTGGCTTACGCCAGAAAGAAATCTTTACCCGGTTTCAGGAGCCAGACATTGAGTTTGTCACTGACCCGAAAGTGAAATATCAGAACATTCCTTTAAGCGAGACGGAGATGGCCGATTATATTGCCAAAATAAATGGAATAATGGAGCAAAAGAAGCCTTATTTGGATCCTGAACTGACACTTCCGGCCCTTGCAGCACTAATTGATATCCCGTCCTATCAACTTTCAAGGGTAATAAACGAAAAATTTGGCCGCAATTTCTTCGACTTCATTAATGGCTACAGGGTTAACGAAGTGAAGGAAAAGATAAACGATCCTGCTTTTCAAAACCTGTCAATACTTGGGATTGCTTTTGAATGCGGTTTTAACTCAAAGTCGGCTTTCAACCGGATTTTTAAAAAGATGACCGGTCTCACTCCCAGCGAGTACAAAAAATCCGGTGAATAATTTTGAAAGAGCCACTTTCTGCATCCGGACTTGTTTTTTGTGAAAAGAAGTGCCAACCTATAAGGCAGGTCGCATAACCGAAGATTCCGCCATACTTTTGTTTCGAACTGAATTATTAACCAAAAAAAATAATGTCATGGAAACAAAAGAAAAAAATGTTGGAAAAAACGAGGAAAGAAAAGCAAGAGTAAACAAAATGAGCCTGCTGTTAAAACCAGCGCTAATTATGGGTTTTATTTTTGGCTTTTTGTTTTTTCTTCCACATACAACCCTTGCCCATTGCGACTCGTATGATGGCCCGGTTATTAAGGACGCATACAAGGCCCTGGAAAGCAACAATGTAAACCTTGTGCTGAAATGGATTGCACCAGATCAGGAGCAGGAAATCATCTCCCTTTTTAACAAGACTTACAACCTAAAAACCGGAGATAACGAAATTTACCAGATTGTTGAAAAGCATTTTCTTGAAACGCTGGTCAGGCTTCATAGGGAAACCGAGGGAGCCCCTTATACTGGGTTAAAACCCGCCGGGACAACTAAAATGATCGTTGTTTTAAGCGACAAGGCTGTCGAAACTCAAAGCGTGGATGACCTGGTTGGCAAATTGAATGCCCATATTGAGAAAGTTGTTAGGGAGAAATTCAACCTGGTTGCCTCCTTGTATGGTGTTAAGGATGAATCAGTTGAAAAGGGCCGTGAGTATGTTGATGCCTATGTGGATTACACTCATACCCTTGAAGCCATACATGATATTCTGGAGCATGGTGGCGGCCATTCAGCTCATTAGCATTAAGCCTGCAATAGGGTACGGATGAGGTTTTAAGATTCATTTGTTTGGCAATTGCTGCGTTGGGCATTGGGCCTGAATTGAGTCAACTATTTTAAGGCTTTCCGACAAAAGTTTTCACAATCTTAGAAACGGCATAATTATCAAAGAAGAGATCGAGGCCATAACACCTTTTAATAAAACCGACAGAACAAAAGTCATTTTGGCCCCGGCACTGAAAAACCCCTGAAAATTCTTAATTTAGCCCTTTGGCCGGTCAGAAATAATACGACTGGATTGGAATTGTATAAATCATTGAAAATAATTGACCTATGCGAAAAAAGATTGTTGCAGGAAACTGGAAAATGAACCTTGACCTTGAAGGAGGCCGCAAGCTGGCCACTGAAATTTGTGCTATGATTAAGGAAAAACCACTGAGTGAACTGCCGGGCAACCCGGAGGTGGCTTTCTTTCCGCCTTTTGTTTTTATCACTGAGGTGCTGAAGGCTTCAGAGGGCACTTCGGGCGTTTCAGTGGGATCGCAAAATATTCACCAGCTCGAAAAAGGTGCCTATACCGGCGAGGTGGCCGCCGCCATGGTGAAGTCGTGTGGTGCCACACACACGCTGATTGGCCACAGCGAGCGTCGGGCCTACTTCCACGAGGACGATGCCCTGCTGGCAAAAAAAGTGGAACAGGCGCTCAATAGCGGACTAACTCCGGTTTTCTGTTGCGGCGAGCTGCTGCCCGAGCGCGAAGCCGGCAATCACTTTAAGGTGGTAAAAGAACAGGTAGAGAAAGGATTGTTCTGGCTCGAAAAAGAACAATTCGAAAAAGTGGTGATTGCCTATGAACCCGTTTGGGCCATTGGAACCGGCGTAACGGCCAGCCCTGAGCAGGCCCAGGAAATGCATGCCTTTATCCGCCAGATCATGGCTGAAAAATACGATAAGGTAACGGCCGAAAACATATCAGTGCTTTACGGGGGCAGCTGCAATGCCCAGAATGCCAAAGAGTTATTCTCGCAGCCCGATGTGGATGGCGGTCTGATAGGCGGCGCATCACTCAAAGCAACCGACTTTTTTGCCATTATCAGTTCTTTCTAAAGCTAATAAGAATGAGCAGTCTCGATTATGTGGAGCTGACCTGCAGGCTTCAACCCGTTCAGCCATGGAGCGATATTTTTATTGCTGAGCTGGCTGAAATCGGTTTCGAAAGTTTTGAAGAATTCGATTTTGGCTTCAAGGCCTATATCGGAGCGGCCGATTTTAATGAGGAGCTTATGAAAGCCGTCCTTTCCCCGCAGGGGATCCAGGCTAAGCCCGAAGTGGAATTCGAGGTTAAAAAGATCGACGGTAAAAACTGGAACCAGGTGTGGGAAAGTAATTTTGAGCCGGTGCTTATTGGCAATGCCTGTTATGTGCGGGCGCCATTTCATCCGACCCGGCCCGATGTAGAGATGGAGTTTGTGATCGAGCCCAAAATGTCGTTTGGCACCGGCCATCACGAAACTACCTCGCTCATGGTGGAATGGCTCCTCGAAGAATCCTTTGAGGATAAGTCGGTGCTCGACATGGGCTGCGGCACCGGTCTGCTGGCCATTATGGCAGCACGCAAAGGTGCCAGGCCCGTCACGGCCATCGACAACTACATTTATGCCTACGAAAATACTATTGAAAACGCCCAACGCAACAACACCCCATGGATTAACGTTCTACATGGCGATGCTTCTCTGTTGGGCAATGAATCCTATGATGTGATCATTGCAAACATCACCAAGAACGTGCTTTTGCAGGATATGGGAAAGTACGTTTCGGTGTTGAATCCCGGCGGAGTGCTACTGCTCAGCGGATTTCTTGAGAAAGACAGGAACGACATGATTTCTTGTGTCGAGGACCTGGGACTGGCCTTTGAAGGTGAAAAAAAGAAGAAAGACTGGCTGGCGCTCAGGTTCGTGAAATAAAGTTTTTACAAATCCCTGCTTATGACCCGGCGTTTTTTTTCTGGCCTTTTTTTATTTTTTGCCGTGCTGCTGGCTGCTGGTCAGGAGCCTTTCCCCGAAAGGGAAATAAAACCTTTTCCGCCTGAAGTAAAGGAAGCCTTTGCGGCCCTCGACCGCAGCCTGCGACCTGCCGCCGATGCCCTGGCCGACAGCGCCCAGCTGGCTTGGGATGCAGGCGGGTTTTCAGAAACCCAGAAAGATACTATTATTGTTGCGATAGAAAGGATGCTGGGCGGCCGTTTCAGGCTGCAGCCCGACCTGGAGAACTACCTTCGTGTGATTGTTTATATCAGCGCACAGCCCGACACACGCCGCCTCTTTGCTCGCTGGCACGAAGCACTGGCCTATTCCATGCAAAACCATACGCCCACACGCACCTCCGAATTTATGGAGCGATCCAGGCTGCTGTTTCTCGAAAATACCCTTTTTCGCTCAGGAGCAGTAAGGTGGAAGGTACGCAACAGCAGGCCCTTGTTCGATTTTCACAATAACGAAACTATTGTGAACGTGAACGGTGCCGACCTTGTTTGCCTGGCATATGCCGATAGCAGCGTGATTTACAATACCACTGGGCAGGCCATGCTCGACAAAAATGCCTGGAAAGGACAAGGAGGGAAGTTAACCTGGCAGAGAACCCTCTTAGACCCCGAAAAGGTATTTGCTCAGCTAAAAGGCTATGAAATTGACCTGACCAAGGCCATATATGAGGCCGATTCGGTTACTTTTTATCACCTCGACTTTTTTGAACAACCCTTGCAGGGCCGAATCAGCGAAAGGGTAGTAGCAGAGTTCAAGCCGGAAGATGCCAATTACCCTGTCTTTGAGTCTTATCAGCGCGCCCATGTAATACGCGATGTGTTTCCCGGTATTCATTATTATGGTGGCTTTGTGCTCCAGGGATCAAAAGTCCAGGGGGCTGGAACTACCGACGACGCTGCACTTATCGAAGTGTTTCGCGGCGATGAAAAAATGATCTCGGCACGGGCAAAAAATTTTGTGATACGGCCCGATCGCATCCTTTCTGAAAAGGCATCCTTTACTTTTTTTATTGGGCGGGACTCTATTTGGCACCCCGGACTAAATGTGCGTTACTTGCATGAGCAGCGCGAGCTGTCGGCCATGCGCGACGAGCGCGGACTCTCCAGGGCGCCTTTCTTTAACACTTATCACCGCCTCGACATGTATTGCGAAGCCCTTTACTGGAAGCTCGACTCGGCCTTCATGAACCTCCAAATGATCAGGGGGGTGGGGCAGTCGCGTGAGGCAATTTTCGAATCGCACGACTTTTTCAGCCAGATGCGCTATCATCGTGTGCAGGGCATCGACGACATTAACCCTTTGTCGAGGCTTGCTGGCTTTGCACGCATGATTGGCACCCAGGAGTTTTATCTGGGAGAATACAGCCGCCATATAAGGCGCGAAGCCACCGCAGTGAAACAAGAGCTTTTTAATCTTTCCTTCCAGGGTTTTATTCAGTTTGAAGAAGAAGAAGGCCGCATTACCCTGAACGAGCGTTTGTATCATTACATTGCCGCCAACGCACGGCAGGCCGACCACGACGTGATGCAGATCAGGTCGCTGGCCCCGGTGAATGCTCGCCTGGATATAGAAAGCTTTGAGCTGGAACTAATGGGCGTGGAGCGAATACCCCTGAGCACCGCCCGAAACGTGGTGATTTATCCACACGATCAGAAAGTGTCGATGCAGGCCAACAGAAACATGGCTTTCGATGGGCGGGTGGAGTCTGGTTTATTTAATTTTTATGGGAAGGAATTCTTTTTTGAATACCAGGAATTTAAGATTAGTATGGTGAATTCCGACTCTCTGAGCTTTAGCGTGCGTTCGTTTGAACCTGATAGCCGCGGGCGCTATGAGTATGTGAAAGTGAAAAATGTGCTCGAATCTGTCAATGGCGAACTGCTGGTTGACCATCCTTCCAATAAGTCGGGCCGCCAGCCCTTTTCCCGCTATCCTACCTTTTCTAGCACCAATGAGTCCTTTGTGTTTTTCGACAGTGAAGGCACCCACAGCGGAGCCTACGGGCGCGACAGCATCTTTTTCCAGATCATGCCCTTTACCATCGACAGCCTCGACCATGCCTCTACCGACAATATTGCTTTTGGCGGTGTTTTCTACTCCAACGATATCCTTCCCGATTTTGAGGATTACCTTACCGTGCAACGCGATTATACGCTTGGTTTCAGCGCGGTGACACCCGAAGGCGGCGTACCTGTTTATCGGGGACTGGCCACCTATTCGGGGCCTGTAACCATGAGTGGCGAAGGCCTGGTGACAAGCGGTCGCTTCAACTACCTGAGCTCGGTGGTCGACGCCGAAAAATTGGTGTTGCTGCCTGAGGAGGCGGTGGGTACGGTCAGAAACTTTGAGCTGGCCGCCGGTGGAGAGGCCGACTACCCTGCCATTCAGGCCGAAATGGTGAAGGTTTCATTGCGGCCCGACGAAAACATTATGCGCATATCCCATACCGACGAAGCCCTGGTTTTTTATGATGGCAAAGCTGGCTTCAGGGGCGATATTGAACTTACACCAACCAGTCTGTCAGGTACAGGTCAGCTGCAAGTACAGCAGGCCGCCATTCAGGCGGGCGACTTCGTATTCAGGCAAAATAACCTGGTAAGCCAGCGGTCTGACATGGAAGTCGTCGGACCTGGCGGGAAACAAGCTTTTGTGCACCGCGACTTCTCGGCAGAAATGGATATGGAAAATCTTACCGGAACCTTCAGACCGGCTGATAACGATGCCAATATTTCTTTCCCTGCAATTAATCTGCTGGCCGAAAGCTACGATTACGACTGGGACATTGAAGCAGGACTTATTGACCTGAGGTCGTCGGGACGGGCTAACCTGCCAGCTTATGGCAGTATGTCGCAGGAAGAATTGCTTAATGTCGACTTCTCAGGCTTTGAAATGATTTTTACTGACAGGCAGAAAGACTCCCTGCGGTTTTTTGCTCCCTCCGTTTTTCTTGAGCTGAAAGATTACAACTTGCATGCCGAAGGGGTGCCCCTGCTCCGTGTGGCAGATGCTGCAATTTTTCCTGAGGGCGGTGTGCTGATTGTAGATGCCGGCGGGGTGATTCGTAAGTTCGAAAATGCCGAGATCATTGCCAGCACAACCAACCGCCACCATAAGTTTACTCAAGCCAGCGTCGAGGTCAATTCGAGCAAAAGTTACAATGCAAGCGGCATTTACACTTATGTGGACAAAAACGGAAAATCCACGCCGGTTTTGTTTCAAAAAATCGGGGTGGATAACCAGCGGCAAACTTTAGCAGAGGCCATCCTGCCCGACTCGCTGAACTTCTTTATGGGACCAGAGTTTGCCTTTCAGGGTAAAGCAATGGTTAAAGCCGAGCAGCCTTTCTTTGAATTTGACGGGTTTACAAAAATCGATGTGCCTTGTGCTGGCCTCGAAACAGGTTGGTTTAGCTTCACATCCCCCATCAATCCAAACGACATCAGAATTCCGGTAGAGCCGGGAATGCGCAACCTCGACCGCCGCGAACTCACCAATGCCATTATGCTGGCAGGTGACTCCATACATGTGTATGCGGCTATTCTTTCGCGCCGCAAACATTACCTGGACCGCGAACTCGTTTCGGCCTACGGATACCTGGTTTATGACGAGGCAACGGGCGACTTCCTCGTGGGTACCAGCGAAAAACTTGCCGATCGAAACCTGCATCACAATATGATCAGGATCAGCCGGAGAAACTGCCTCATTCAGGGCGAAGGTACCGTAGATCTGGGCGTTGATCTGGGTCGTTTTCAGATGGATAATTACGGAACCGTAAACCACAACCTCCAGACCAATGTTACCGAACTGGAGCTGGTTATGGGCCTGGATTTCTTCTTCTCCGACAGGGTGCTGACACCTTTCTTCGCCAGCATGGATGTATCTGAAAACCCTCGGCTGAACCTCAACAGCCAAAAATTCAGGAGATTCCTTTCAAAAAACCTTGGTCCTGAAAGTGCCGGTCTCATGATGAGCGAGTTCCTGAGCACGGGTTACCTCCACCGTTTGCCGGCTGCCATGCAGCATCCCATTATGCTTGGCGATGTGCGCCTGCGATGGAATCAGCCCACCAGATCGTTCATTTCTTATGGCCGAATTGGATTGGCCAACCTCGAACAGAATCAGGTGATGAGGCAGATTAACGGGCAAATGGAAGTAAGGCGAAACAGGGCCGGCGACAACCTGACCCTGCTTTTCCGTGCAAGCGAAAGCGGCGATGCCGGTATCGGTCGCGAATGGTATTATTTCCATATGAGCACCGATGAACTAAAGGTGCTTTCGAGTATCCACGAGTTTAACGAGGCCGTGGAGCAGCTCCGGCCGCGTCAGCGGCAGATCAGCGGCGGGCCGGGTGAAAGGTCATTCTCTTTTTCCCTGGCCGAAGAAAGAAGACCTTACGACTTTTTCCACTTAATGAGGCAAATAAAAATTGAATAAAATTTAAAATGGAATTTCACTGGGGAATATTGGTTTGTTTGGCGGGAGCCTACCTGCTGGGTTCCATTCCAACCGCGGTATGGATTGGAAGGCGTTTTTATGGCATTGATGTGCGCGAACATGGCAGCGGCAATGCCGGTGCTACCAACGCACTGCGTGTGCTGGGAACGCGAACCGGGGTGATTGTTTTGCTGCTCGATGCGCTGAAAGGGGTTCTGGCGGTAGCCTTGGGTTGGCTGGTAAAAGAAGCTTTTTCGAGCCCAGACCTGTTCAGCGTTTTTCAGTTATTGCTTGGTCTGTTTGCCTTGCTGGGGCATGTTTTCCCTTTGTTTGCCGGCTTCAGGGGCGGTAAGGGTATTGCTACCCTGGCCGGTATTGTCACCATTTTGTTTCCGGGGGCGGTGCTGATATGCCTGTTGGTTTTTGCTGCTTTTTTTATCCCCAGCCGCTATGTGTCGCTGGGGTCGATCGCTGCCTCACTGGCCTTTCCGGTGGCGGTTATTTGGATTACCGGTCCTTCAACCTGGCCTGAAATTATTTTTTCACTCATGGTAGCCGTTTTTGTGCCTTTAACCCACCGGAAAAACATTCAGCGACTTTTGAAAGGCACTGAAAACAAGATCAACTTTAACAAGAAATAATTAAATCGCAATAAATCTTATTTTCCTTAACTTTGCTTGTCAGGTTAAGGTTTTCGAATATGGTAAAAGAAAAGACACGGCCTTCAGACAAAGGCCAACAACTTTCTTCTGAAAATAAAGACCTGGTGGTGCACAATGATGATTTCAATACCTTTGACTTTGTCATTAAAACGCTGATCGAGGTTTGTAATCATGAGCCCGAGCAGGCTGAGCAATGCACCCTGATCATTCATCACAATGGGAAATGTGTGGTGCGTACCGGCGATTATTCGACGCTGGAACCCATGTACCGCGAAATTCTCAACAGAGGAATTACTGCCACAATAGAATAAAGTTTTTGAGGTTATGAAAAATCAGCGAATTCATTCAATCCTTCCCATATTTCTGTCGGTTATGCTGTTTTTGTCATCTTGTGGCACCGTGCCCCTTACCGGGCGCCGGCAAATGGCTTTTGTGCCCGAAGGTATGCTGGTAAATATGGCCCTGACCAATTACCAGGAATTTATGTCGCAAAATCCGCCATTGCCTGCCTCCGATCAGCGCGTACAAGCCGTCAGAAGGGTTGGTAACCGCATCTCGCAGGCTGTGAATCAATATCTTACAGATAATGGAGAAGGCAGCAGGGTCAATGATTTTCAGTGGGAGTTTAACGTAGTGCAGGACGAATCGGTAAATGCCTGGGCTATGCCCGGTGGAAAGATCATGTTTTATACAGGAATTTTTCCTGTGACCCAAAACGACGAAGGCATCGCCGTGGTAATGGCGCACGAAATAGCGCATGCCGTTGCCCGGCATGGAAACGAACGTATGAGTCAGCAACTTTTGCTTACCCTTGGTGCGGTGGGCCTCGATGTGGCCATGCGCGACAATCCTGAAGCCACCCGTAACATTTTCCTTGCCACTTATGGTGTGGGCGGTCAGCTTGGCTCCCTTGCCTACAGCCGCAAGCACGAATATGAAGCCGATCAGCTGGGCATGATCTTTATGGCCATGGCCGGTTACCATCCTGCTGCAACCGTTACTTTCTGGGAGCGTATGCAGGCTTCCTCCTCTGGCGTTGAACCTCCTCAGTTTTTAAGCACACACCCAAGCAGCGCAGCCCGAATCAGGGCCGCCAGGGAATTTGTTCCCGAAGCCAATAAATATTTTAAACCTCAATAAAATAAACCATGTCGTGGGTAGTCATTATTAGTTTGATTGTAATCGGGATCATCTTCTTGCTCCTTGAAATTCTTGTGGTTCCAGGCACCACTTTGGTGGGACTGGTAGGAGCCGGTTTAATGGTGGGCGGCGTGGTTACTGCATTTGGCAATTACGGGGTGCAGGCGGGTGTGCTTACCCTTGCCGGCTCGCTGGTGCTGAGCGTGCTGGCCATTGCCCTGGCACTCAAATCGAATACCTGGCGAAAGGCCATGCTGGGGACGGAGCTTCATGGGCGCGTGAATGAAGTGGAGCCCGACCGTATTTTGGCCGGCGACGAAGGCGTTGCCATTACCCGGCTCAACCCCATGGGCAAAGCCATGATCAAGGACGATTTTTATGAGGTTACCTCAAAGGATAATTTAATAAGTGAAAACACCCCCATTGTGGTGGTGAAAGTGGACGGAAATAAAATTATTGTTAAACCAAAAGCATAACTAAACATGGAAAATCCCGCATTCATTATTGTCATTGCGCTGATCAGTATTTTTGGTCTGTGGCTCATTTTTTACTTTATCCCGGTAGGGCTGTGGTTTTCGGCGCTGGTGTCGGGGGTGCGTATCAGCCTGCTTCAGCTGGTGCTGATGCGCTGGAGGAAAATTCCGCCGGCAGTTATTGTCAACAACCTTATCAGTGCCACCAAGGCCGGCCTGAAGCTTAACCGCGACGACCTGGAAGCCCACTTCCTGGCCGGTGGACGCGTAAAAGCCGTAGTCAACGCCCTGATCAGTGCCGACAAGGCAAATATTCCTTTGGATTTTAAAACCGCAACAGCCATCGACCTTGCCGGCCGCGACGTGCTCGAAGCCGTGCAGATGTCGGTTAAACCCAAGGTGATAAACACCCCTCCTGTGGCTGCCGTGGCAAAAGACGGTATTCAGCTCATTGCCAAGGCTCGTGTTACCCTGCGCGCCAACATTAAGCAACTGGTGGGTGGTGCCGGCGAAGAAACCATCCTGGCTCGTGTGGGCGAAGGCATCGTAACCTCCATCGGTTCGGCCAACAACCACAAGCAAGTGCTCGAAAATCCCGACAGCATTTCCAAAGTGGTGCTTTCAAAAGGCCTTGACTCCGGAACGGCCTATGAGATCCTTTCCATCGATATTGCCGACATTGACGTAGGTAAAAACATTGGTGCTATGCTGCAGATAGATCAGGCCAACGCCGACAAGAACATTGCTCAGGCTAAGGCTGAAGAGCGTCGTGCCATGGCTGTGGCTCTCGAACAGGAAATGAAAGCCAAGGCACAGGAAGCCCGCGCCAAGGTTATTGAAGCCGAAGCTGAAATTCCAAAGGCCATCTCTGATGCTTTCCGCAGCGGAAACTTAGGTATTATGGACTACTACCGTATGGAAAATATTAAAGCCGATACCACCATGCGCGATCAGATCGCAAAGCCCGGTGCCGGCACTAGCAAAGGCAAAGGCGGGGATTCTCCCTCCAAGTAAGTTCTTGTAAACCATTTGCAAAAAGAGGCTGTCACTTTTGTGGCGGCCTCTTTGCATTTTTAAGTTTCCTTAATGAAAATCCTAATCGGAAAATGCGAGCAGGGGGATGTCGCTATGATAGGCAAACTTCTTGGTGAGGCTGCGGTGAAACAGGCGCTCGAAAAGTTGTCGCTTGCGGTTTACCAAGGCAATCATTCCCACCCCGTTTTGGTGAAAAAAATCATTGAGGGCCTCCTGTACATTCTCATGTTCGAGCAGCACAAAGTCCATATTGGGGTAAGGGTTTTGTTCGCGTGTTTTCTCCTCAAACCAGTCGAACATCTGGTTTTCCTCCAATGAGCTGCCATCGGTTTTTACATGTATTATGCTAAGTTTGGCCTCCATTTTTCCTGCCATATGGGTAAGATACTCCATGGTGGCAAAATCGACGTCGGTAAAATCGGTGGCAAAAGCAATGTGCTTAATGGGTTTGTAAGGCACGCTTTCGGGAATGGCCAGCACGGCAGTTTTTCCTGAGCTGATCACGTCCCAGGTGGTGGTGGCAATGAACAGTTCGCCCTTGGAAGCGCTGCCCCTGGTGCCCATCACAATCAGATCGATATTGTTTTCCAGGGCATATTCATTTATGCCATCGCTCACAAAGTCGCTGCGTTGGGCAAGGGTGCAGCCATGGGCCAGCCGTCCCTGGCAAATAAGGTCGCGAAAGGCCTGCATCCGTTTGTCGTTTTCCTGCTCAATCTGTTGTACCTCTTCCATCGAAAGGGTCTTGCCCGGAAAACCTGGTGAATACAAGGGCGGATAAACCGAAGCCGGAGGAAGACTGTAAACATGTAAAATGGTAACATGGGATTCGAAAAGCCTGGAAAATTCCACGGCATAATGCCCGGCATTTTCGGCATGTTGCGAGAAGTCGGTGGGAACAAGTATTTTTTTCATGGCAGGCTTATTTTGCGTGAAGGAAGGCATTGGGCTAAGCACGAAAAACGGATATTCCTATTCACAAATATAAGGAATTAAGCAATCTTTTCAAAATGACAAACAACAAGCAGGGATAATATCATGTATGTGGTGAAAGTCGCCTTGTTTGCTGGTATTTTACTTTTATCTTTGTGTAAATGGTTTAACTTTTAACGCATCGAAACTTGAGCCTCCGGTTTATTCAGTCTTATCCTACCTGGTTTGTTTTACTTTGCCTTCTGTTGGGCTTGTTGTATGCCGGCATATTGTATTACCGCAACCGACGCACTGATTTTCCCAAGGCTATGCTGCTGGGGCTTTCTCTGCTGCGTTTTTTTGCCGTGAGTTTGCTGGCCTTGCTTCTGCTTTCGCCATTGCTGCAAAGGCTCAGCCGCTTTGTGGAAGAGCCCCTGCTGATTTTTGTGCAGGACAACAGCCAGTCGCTCATTGCAAACACTGACTCTGCCTTTTACCAAGGCAATTATCTTATTGAGAAAGAGGATTTTTTAACGTTGATGGAGCGTAATTTCGAAACCCGAAGCTATCATTTTGGCGAAGCCTTCCGCGAAAGCGAAACGACAGACTACAGCGACCGCTATACGGATATTTCAGCAGTGTTTTCGGGCATTCAGGCCCTGTATAGCAACCGCAATGTGGGAGCGGTGGTGATTGCCAGCGATGGCATCTACAACAGGGGCAGCAACCCTGTGTTTTTAACTGCCAACCTTCCTTACCCTGCTTACACCCTTGCCCTGGGCGATACCCTTGCCCGGCGCGACCTGGTGCTGAGGCGAATTAACCACAACCGAATTACCTACCTTGGAAACCGTTTTCCGGTGGAGGTAGAGGTTGAGGCCCGCGAACTGGCAGGGCAGACCAGCCGACTGCGCGTCAGCAGGGAAGGGGTGACCCTGCTGAGCCGCAACCTGCAGTTTGAAGGAAATCTCCACCTCGAATCCATACTGCTGGAGCTGGAGGCCGAAACGCCTGGAATGCAGCGCTACACGGTGGAACTGATTCCGGTGGAGGGAGAAATCACCACGGCCAATAACCGGCAGGATTTTTTTATTGAAGTGATCGACAGCCGGCAAAAGGTGCTTATCCTTGCCAACAGCCCTCACCCCGATGTGGGTGCCATCAGGCTGGCACTGGAAGAGAACGACAATTACGAAGTGACTTCTTCGCTGGCAAGTGAGTTCGGCGGACAATTCGAAGCCTTTAACCTTGTGATTCTTCATCAGCTGCCTTCTGCCCGCTACCCATTACGCGAACTCTTGCAGCGCTTGGAGCGCAGTGAAGTGCCTGCACTCTTTGTGGTCGGAGCTCAAACCAGCCTGCCAGCAATGAACAGCTTGCGCACCGGTCTGACAATTTCTCCCCGGTCGGCCGACTTCACCGAGGCACAGCCTGCGCTTAACAGCAACTTTCCTTTGTTTACACTCGATGAGCAAACCGCAAACCTTTTTGCCCAACTTCCGCCTCTTCATGCCCCCTTTGCATCCTATCAGGCTGCCGCAGGCACCAATACGCTTTTGTTTCAGAAGATCGGTGCCGTTGTGACCGAACAACCGCTGATTTTGTTTTCTGAAGCTGCCGGACGGAAAAGCGGCGTGATTGCCGGTGAGGGGCTCTGGCGCTGGCGACTGCAGGCCTTTGCGCGCACTGGCTCCCACCAGGGCTTCGACGAACTGATGTGGCGCATGGTGCAGTTCCTTTCCCTTAAGGAAGATAAGAACATGTTTCGCTTGAATGCTGAACACTTCCTGTTTGAAACAGATCCTGCCATTTTCGAAGCAGAACTTTACAACCCGAGCTACGAGCTTATTAACGAGCCCACAGTAAACCTGATCATTACCAACGAAGAAGGCGTGAATTTTACTTACGAAATGGGGCGCACGTCCAACGCCTACCGTCTTAATGCCGGCACTTTCCCGCCAGGAGAATATAGTTACGTGGCACAGACCAGTTTTGGAGGAGAGCTGCAGCAGGCCACAGGGCAATTTAGCGTGTCGGCCCTCAATATTGAAGGGCTGCGAACCGTGGCCGATCACAACCTCCTGTTTCAAATGGCCGAAAACAGCGGAGGAGCCATGTTTTATCCGGGGCAGTGGGAAGAATTGGCTCAGGCCATTAGTGCCCGCGACGATATTTTGCCGGTAATGTATACCCAGAAAGAGTTTCATGAAATGATTAACCTGAAAGCCATTTTTGTCATATTGTTACTTTTGCTATCGGCCGAATGGTTTATCAGAAAATGGAACGGAAGCTATTGACCTTATGGAGAAGACCCTTTTTATCATTATACTCGTTATCATTGTCCTCGATTTTACCCTCGACCGGGTGATGGACTACCTCAATGCCTCGCGCTGGAGTAATGTGCTGCCCGAAGAGCTCAAAGGCATTTACGATGAAGAGAAGTACCGTAAATCGCAGGATTATGCCCGCATTAACCAGCGATTTGGACTGATGACCAGCACCCTGTCGTTTTTGCTTATTCTGGCCATGCTGCTGTTCAACGGCTTTGGCTGGCTCGACGGCTGGGTCAGGCAGGTCACTGAACATCCCATCTTTATGGCCATGCTGTTTTTTGTTATCATCGGGTTGGCTTCTGATCTGATTTCCACTCCATTTGATGTGTACGACACTTTTGTGATTGAAGAGAAATTCGGATTCAATCGAACCACAGTCAGGACTTACATCCTCGACAAGTTAAAGGGCTGGCTATTGGCTGTTGTGATCGGGGGCGCGCTTCTGGCTATTTTCGTTTGGTTCTATTATGCCGCCGGTGCGCTTTTCTGGTTGTATGCCTGGCTGTTTGTTACTGGTTTTTCGATCTTTATGATGATGTTTTACAGCACCCTTATTGTGCCGCTTTTCAATAAGCAAACACCGCTGGAGCAAGGCGAGTTGCGCGAAGCCATTGAAGCATTTTCCCGAAAGGCGGGCTTTAAACTCGATAATATTTTTGTGATTGATGGCTCGAAACGCAGCTCCAAGGCCAATGCCTACTTCAGTGGGTTGGGGCCGAAAAAACGAATTGTCCTTTTCGATACCCTGATAAAAGACCATACCACCGAAGAGCTGGTGGCGGTGCTTGCCCACGAAATAGGTCATTATAAAAAGAAACACACCCTCAAGGGAATGCTTATGTCGGTAGTCACCACTGGTATCATGCTTTTCCTGCTCGGGTTTTTTCTGAACCGCCCTGAACTTTCCATGGCACTGGGCGCGAAGGAAGCCAGTTTCCATATGGGCATACTGGCATTCGGACTGCTTTATGCACCCGTAACCCTCCTGCTTGGTATACTTGGCAACCGCCAAAGCCGCAAATACGAATACGAGGCCGACGCTTTTGCAGCTACTGAATATGCATCGAGACCCTTGCAGGAAGCCCTGAAAAAGCTTTCGGTAAATAACCTGAGCAACCTGAGGCCCCACCCTGCTTACGTGTATTTGCACTACTCGCATCCGCCCCTGCTGCAAAGGCTGGCCCACCTGAAAAAATTCGAACGCTCATGATGTTCAGTAATATTCCGCTGGCAGAAAAATTGCGTCCCGCCCGGCTCGACGACTACCTTGGGCAGAAGCACCTGGTGGGAGAGGGGGCCGTGTTGAGGAAAACCATCGACTCGGGTAACCTGCCTTCTATGATACTCTGGGGGCCGCCAGGGGTGGGGAAAACCACGCTGGCATTCCTTATTTCTCAACAATTGTCGAGGCAGTTTTTCACCC
>JAHYJD010000153.1 GCA_019429365.1 Bacteroidales bacterium
AGCGGCCACCGATCCACCCTCCTTACCCAACGGTATCGTCAGCTCCTGCTTTTCGGTGTAAAACAGTCGCAAAATATTTCTTGACAAGCCAAAACAGCCCCCCTATACTCCACCCGCCGAAAAGCAATGTCTTATCAATTATCTTCAATCCTTGATCAATGCTTCGTCATCTAATCAGACATAAATGAGCGCCTTTTGCTTACGCCCGGCAAGAATTAAAATGCACCGGCTGACAAGTCAAGCAATAAATCATCACAGAAATAATCCTGCTTGACAACCTGATAATCGGCTAATATGGATTAAAGCCATACAAAGTTGAAACATCCGCACGGAGGTATAATCATGGAAGATGTCCGACTGATCGAAGTCAAAGAAGAAATCATGGCCGATAATAATCAGGTGGCCCAAAGCGTTCGCAAGCGGCTGGGCAATACCAAAACCTTGCTTTTAAATTTGATGTCCTCTCCTGGTTCGGGTAAAACCAGCCTCATCCTCCGGACACTCGAAAATCTGGGCGCCAATATCAGGCTCGGCGTAATCGAAGCAGATATCGATTCCCAGGTGGATGCGGAAAAAGTGGCGGCCAGGGGAATTGCAGCGATTCAACTGCGAACGGGAGGTTTCTGCCATCTGGACGCCACCATGGTCACGCAGGGCCTTGACGCCATAAAAGCTGAAGATTTCGACCTGATCATCATCGAAAACGTCGGCAATCTGGTTTGTCCCGCCGAATTCGATACGGGCGCCCACAAAAACGTAATGATCCTCAGTGTTCCTGAAGGCGATGACAAGCCGCTCAAATACCCGCTGATGTTCAGCATTTGCAACGTTCTGCTGATCAATAAGATTGATTATCTGGCGCTTAGTGATTTTGATATGGCAGCACTTCGTCAAAGAGTCCTGGCGTTGAATCCCGCCATAAAAATTTTTGAAATATCCTGCAAAACGGGGGTGGGTATAGCACAATGGGTTGCGTGGCTGAAAAAGGAAGTGAGTGATTTTTCAAGCTGATCTATTCCACCTCTAAATTTTTGATGCGATACTCACGGCCGGAAACCAGAGACAATTTTTTTTGTCCGCAGGCGGGGCACGCAATGTCCTGCAGACTCCTTCTTTCCGCCTCGAAGGAATTACCGCATTCCTCGCACTGAAAAACAATCGGATTCCATTGAATTTTCAGCACGGCCCCTTCGGCCAGAGAGTCCTTGCTGAGATAATCAAAATAGCGCTGCATCCACTCATCTTCCAAATCGCTAAGCATTCCCACTTCCAATTGGACAGCGCGAACTTTCCCGACTTTGTGCTTATGGGCATGTTTGAGCACAATATCCAGAATGCTCTTCATTACTGGTAGTTCATGCATTCAGACTCCCCGCCTTTCACCGTTTTACGCGCCGGATCAAATCATTTGAGATATTTCAATTCCTGATAAGATAAAACCTTTAATCCGCCCACATCTTTGTTGATCCGTCCCAGCAGATCATTGACCGTCGCCTCAATATTTTCCACGGAAATGCCGATGGCCTGTCGCGGACAGTTCTGGGCGCAGACGCCGCAAGTTTTACACATTGCCTCGTCGCAATGAGCTTTTCCCTCAAGCACCTCTATGGCGCCGGTAAGACAGACCTCTGTACACCGACCGCACCCGATACATTGTTCCTCATTAATACTGACATTCACCCCCTGAAGGCGATGAATGTTATTTTGAGCCGCAGGAGGAAGGTATCGATAATAGTCATAATTTGTGCAGCAGCAGGAGCAGCAGAAACAAACCGTGGTAAAAGGCCGGTCCGGCGGCAAATTCCAGATTGTATTATCCGCCGCCACATGCCCGATAAACGGAACCAGACCAGCCCGCAGAGCCTTATGCAGATGCGCTATCGCCTCCTCGATCGATGCATGGTGAGCGACTGTGGCATCCTCCAAGGCCGTGGCCAACCCGATATGCATGCATCCGATATTCAAGTCAAAATTTTTACATTGCCAGGCATCCCGGCAGGTGCAGCGATGCGTAATGACGCGGTATTCCGAACTGCGAATAATGCCCTCCAGAATAACAACCGGCAGGGGCCGGCTTTCAACAAACAATTGGGCATTGACTGGCAAGTATGAAATATTCAGTTGCTCCGGCGTTGTCGCCTTCACCCGAATCTTGTACATCAACCCGCCGAAAAACGGCGTCGATGGCTTAATATAGGCCAGTTTCCAGATTTTCGCCAATACCGTCAAATACCATTTTGGTCTTTTACCCATCATTTCACCTATCGCAATGGTTGACAGCCAAACATTGCCGGTCCAGAAGAATGTCCAGGAAACCGCGGCCCAATACACGGGGAAGTCCGATAAAGTAGATCAGGGCAACCATTAGATCGGCGGATGCGGCCAAAACCAGATTAACACCCATCCCGGCGCCCAGACCAAACCACAAACAACCGCCAAAAGCCGCCACTCGCGACAGGCCATCCCACAAGACAATGGTTGCGCGATTTTGCAGATCCCGGGAGGAATAGATCAGGATAAATCCGAGAAAAAAAAGAAAAACGGCCGGAAACATCAACCAGAACGGATTTTCAGGCGGTTCAATACCGGCAAGCCGTATGACAGCGGGCACGGTAAAAAGCAGGCCTAAAAACACATTTAAAAGTCCGGATAAAAAAACAAATTTTTTCATGGCAAACTTCCTTTCTGAACTGATTTTATTGGCAGATGAGAAACCCCTTTGATCCATTGCACAAGATCCTCAAAGAGGGCCTCTTCATTTTTAATCTTGAGCGCGATGGCCTTATTCGGACATATTTCCACACAGCGTCCGCAACCGGCGCACGACCGGCCAATGACCGCTTTTCCTCCGACCAGAGAAATATCAGCAAGGAAGCACTGCTCTTTGCATGTTCCGCATCCCTCGCACTTATCAGGGTCAACCACCACCAAAAGCCCCGGCAACCGTTGATAAGCACCCTTAAGTGACGGGCCTCTGTTTTTCATATAGGTCCGATAAAGACAGTTTTTATCATCGCAGTAGCAGATAAACATAAGATCATGAAATCTGGTGTGAAAAGCGACCGGATCAATCCACACATGAGCGAAATTGGCTACCAGCCCGGCTTCAGCGGCGCGATCCACATGACGAAACGCTTCCTCTATTGTCGCCATTTTCCCGTGACTGGGGTGAATCCTACTTCCGGCGGGCCCAAGGGCCATGCACCCGATCGTCTGCGGCGGCACACTCACATTGTTGTGCCTCCGGCAAATGCATTCGTCAAAGATGAAAATATCATCCACAGCCGTCAAAAGTCTTTGGACAACACGACGGGGCAACACAACACTTTCCGGATTCGGAACTTCAATGTTTAAGGGAATAGAACTGATTTCATTGTATGGCCTCATAAAAAAAGGATAAATCAGCCACTTGATCAAAGGAACATTGCTGAGTATTTTCCCGAATTTAATAAAAGGCCAACCCAACCTTACCGCCCAAATAACAAAGTTTCTGCCGGGGCCGTATTTTTGTTTGCTGCGGTCATTTTGTTGGACCAAATTCATCATATACTATCATCTCCTATATAGGCTTTGCCAAAAGCACAATATCTGATTAAGAATTACCTCAAATTGGCCAAAAGATCGAAGCCCCATCATCGGGCCCGCTTTCAACCAGTGGCTTGGTCTTATTTATCATTATCTTTATTGGCCAACGCATCCCGCAGCGCCAGGCCGATTTTTTCCATGACATAAGGTTTGCGGACATAGGCACCTGCTCCCAGTTGATGCGCCACCCGCACCCGGTCGGTTTCCGAAAAACCGCTGAAATCTATTCTAACTATTTAAGTTCTTAAATATATTTTCAATATGAATTTTTAACTTTTCTTGTTTTTCCGTAACTACTCAGGTAGCATTCTGACATGATCTACAGGATGAGCAGGATTTTGGCAAGCCTGTAGTTTTGCCAGATAGAGCCTAATTTCCCGAGTAAATTATAACGAGGCCATGCCAGGGAGTTGGATATCCAAGGCTTTGAGAATATCCCGCTGCGCCTTGGTCACCTCTGTGAGGATATGACCGTACTTCCCAGAATATTTAACCTTGGTCAACGTCTTCATCTCCTGCAGCAGTTC
>JAHYJD010000154.1 GCA_019429365.1 Bacteroidales bacterium
CACTTTACCGCCGACGATGCCTGCGCCCGCGCGCCCCACACCTTCCTCGATGAGAGCAGCGTGGAGAATTCGGTCATTACCTCCTGGCGCTGGACGTTCGGCGCGCAGGGCGCCTCCGGTGAGCAGCACCCGGTCTTCACTTTCGTGGAACAGGGCATTTACCCCGTCACGCTCGAGGCCGCCTCGGCGGCGGGCTGCCGCAACAGTTTAACCCGCAGCATCGTGGTTCACCCCGCGCCCCAGGCCGCCTTTAGCTTCTTCCCGCGCTTCGGCACGGCACCCCTGCCCATCACCTTCACCAACACCAGCGCCGGCGCCACCACCTGGGTGTGGGACTTCGGCGATGGCAGTCCGCTATCCACCCAGGCCAGCCCCACCCACACCTATACCGCCAACGGCGTGTACCACCCACAGCTCATCGCCTACACCGCCTTCGGCTGCCCCGACACCACCAGCCAGGAGCTGAAGGTGATCCCCCTTAGCGTGGATTTGGCCGTAACCAACGTAGCCTACACCCTGCAGGGCGGCTTTATGGAGGTGCGTGCCAACATCCTCAACCTCGGCACCCGCGAGCTCGACACCCTCTGGCTCGACCTCCACCTGGCCGGCACCACCCCCCTGCGCGAGCAGTGGACCGGACTGCTGCGCGGCGGCGACATCATCACCTACACCTTCCGCGCCCGCCTGCCCGTAAGCAACATCAATGCGCACGATTACCTGTGCGTGACCGCCAGTGTGCCCAATCATCAATCATCAATCATCAATCATCAATCATCAATCGAGGACCTCCCCCCAACCCCCAACCAAAGCCTGCCTGCCGGCAAGCAGGGGGGAATTAAAGAACAGACCCTTTCCAATCATCAATCATCAATCACAAATCATCAATCCTCAATCCTCGCCAGCGACCGTAGGTGCTTAACCTTCGAAAGCGGTTTCCGCGTACTCGATCCCCGCCCCAATCCGGCCTTCAGCGAAGTGACTGTGCCGTTTATACTGCCGTATGAAGGGCCGGTGCGCATCACCCTCTACGACCTCTTCGGCAACGTACTCGACGACATCCAAACCACCACCGCCCCCGCCGGACTGAACTTCGTGACACTGCCGGTGCATTACCTAAGGAGTGGGACGTACTACGTGCGCGTTATCTTTAGAGAAGACCTGGGGGTGAAGAAGGTGGTGAAGATGTAGATTGGTGGATTAGTGGATTGGTAGATTAGTGGATTGGTAAATGTGACAATGTGGTAATTGGCACAGGGCAGAGAGCATGGGGCAGAGGGCATGGAGCGCAGGGGAAAGCCGCGTAGCGGTGGCATTATGGTAGAAACAAACGAAAACCACCATCCTCTTTACCCCCGAAGGGGGTCAACCAATAGTAGCCCCGGGTCGCCCAGCGAAGCATGCACCCGGGGCGAAGGTGGAAGCGGTAGCCCGCCCGGGAAAAAAGACCACCTCAACCCCCTTACCCCCGGAGGGGGTCAACCAATAGTAGCCCCGGGTCGCGAAGCACCCGGGGAAAAAGTGTCCGTTCATTCCCTGGCGCTGCGCCACAAAAGCCCTTCACGGCAGTCCGCCCGCCGCAGCGCAATCATCGATCAGTTCGCTAACCAGCGTATTGTTTTTTTCATCCACAAATGCACACAAATGAGCACAGATTAATAAATTAAAAATTTGTGTGAATCGACTTAATTTGAGCTAATCTGTGTTCCAAAAAAGATTTCTCGCAACGCCCGCCACGAAAAAGTTCACGCGGCGGGCGCAGCGAAACACCTGGCGAGCGTGGCGTGATACCTTCGCAAATAATTTGTTCGAGGTTCCTCGCTCCGCTCGGAATGACAGGGCGCTACTGATTGGACAAAGGGTTTTGGGTGGGGTCATAAAAAATCCCCACCCAAACCCTTTTTTAAAAAACGGACGGTTTGTCATCCTGAGCGAAGGCTAGCCACAGGCTAGACGCAGCGAAGGATCTCGTGGTTTTTTTGTGCCGCCCTTACAGGGCTTATCGAGGTGGGGGTGCCTTTTTACACAGGGCGTTGCCCTGTGCTTTTACGTTACGCCCCTTCGGGGCTGAAAAAAACAAAATAGCCCCGGGGTCAGCGAGCACCATTACCTCCGAAGCCTGCCTGCCCTCCAAAGGCGGGTAAACCGGCAGGCAGGGAGGTCAACCAATAGTAGCCCCGGGTCGCGAAGCACCCGGGGCGGTGGTCAAAGCGCAACCGGCCTTTCCTTCCGAATGGAGTTTATTCTAACGTAATAAGTGGGGTTACTTCCTTAAAGAACGCCTGGACTTCTTCAAAAAATGGATCAATGTCTTGTTTTTCGAATCGCTTGAAATCAATATAATCCCCTTCTTGTCGCAAATTAAACACCCTGGCGTAACATTTACCTGATTCCATGCTTACAAGACCTGATTTTACAAAAGTCCGGTTAAACTCTGTTTTTACTCCATTATGACTATTGAAGCTCAATTTACGAGAAATCAGAAGTGCGTTTACCAGGTAAAAACAAGCGTAATACAATCTGTTTGCCGCGGCGTTCCAGTATCCGGCATCTGCCAGCAGGCGGGCCTCTTTGAGGGTTTCGTTGGCCCTGGCAATACGGTATTTGATCAGTTCTTCCTGGCTCATAGCACGATCCCGTCTTTTTCAATGTTTTGAAAAATGGGAGTGCTGGCATATTCTTCCCACTCATCAATGTTTTCAACAATGCTGCTGATCACGCTGTTGGTTTCCAATTCAATTTCAAACAAAGAGTCGCTGATCAGATTTTTTAAAGTGCGGTCATTTTTCAGGCTGGTTAAAATCAAAAAATCCCAATCCGAAAGTTGGTGAAAATCATCTCTGGCCCTTGATCCAAATAAAATTACTTTGGCTCCCGGGTCAATTTCCCTGATTTTTTTCTTAACAGCGTTGAGAATGAGTTGGTTTCTGTCCATGTTTCAAATATACAATTTTTTGGGATTTTCATCGCAAAGGGCGAAGGAAAAAGCCGCGTAGCGGCGACAGTATGGTAGATTACCTTCGGTGAGCTCTCCGCTGGCCAGCGGATCGGTTGGTTGATTAGTAGATTGGTAAATGTGGGGATGTGATAATGAGCGGATTTGCGGATGAGCAGATGAAACTTCATTTTGGACCGGGCGCTGGGGCTATTCAAAAGGACCCACCCGCCCTTTGGGCGCCCCTCCCTACGAGTAAGGAGGGGCTGGGTGTCCGTATGGCAGTCTTGAAAAATGATTGGGGCTTGGATAGCCGAACCTGTCAAATAACCACTTCGTCTTGCCCTCACCGCTAGCCAGCGGAGAAGGTATGGGAGGGTCCTTAAAGCGCTTGTTTAATCTTATTCAATACGCTATTGATTTCCTTCAATTCTTCATTCTTAATTCTGATTATCCTGATTCCTTTTGATTCAATGATTTCTTCTCTCCATTTATCTCGCTCTTTCTGATATTCATGAATTTTGCCATCTAGTTCTACAACAAGTTTCTTATTAGAACAATAAAAATCAGCGACAAAAAACCTGTGATCGATCAAATTGCGATCATAGAAAATTGGATGTTGTCTTAAGAATTTCTCACCCGCTAATTTTTTGCCTTTTAATTCTTGCCAAAGAATTTTCTCTTCTGGGGTGGCGTTACTCCTAAGCCTTTTTACAATTTCTTTTATTTCTGGGTACTTCACTTATTTCCAATTTTTCTGAAATTTACAAAGTTTTCATTAAAGAATACTCATCTCAAAATAGAAACCGAACCGTTCAAATCACCACCTGGTCTTGCCCTCCCTGCTTGTAGGGAGGGTAGGGGTGGGTCCTTCTTTCCAAAAAACCACCTGCGCAGCGGCACCTATGTGGTGCGGATGATATTTAGAGAGGATGTGGGAATGAAGAAGGTGGTGAAGTTGTAAAGTTTGGAGTTCGGGGTTTAAGGTTTAAAGTTCAAGGTTCAAGGTCGGCATCTGCAGGCACGAACTCCCCCTTTAGAGGCCTGTCTCGCCTCTGGCGAGGGGGTTGGGGGGAGGTTGTTATTTCTTTTACCTGCGAAGCCTGCCTGCCGGCAGGCAGGCAGGTCAACCAATAATAGCCCCGGGTCGCGAAGCACCCGGGGTAAACGGATC
>JAHYJD010000037.1 GCA_019429365.1 Bacteroidales bacterium
CCCCTGAGAATGCTCACCGCATCAACCTTGGTGGGTTCATCTACCACCACGATCTGGAAACGTCTTTCGAGGGCCTTGTCCTTTTCAAAATAACGCTGGTATTCTTTAAGGGTGGTAGCACCAATGGCCCTGAGCTCACCACGGGCCAGGGCAGGCTTCAGGATATTGGCGGCATCCATCGCCCCATCGCCGCTGGCACCTGCACCTACCAGGGTATGAATCTCGTCGATAAACAGTACAAACTCTCCATCGCTCGAAACAACTTCCTTCACCACGGCTTTCAGCCTTTCTTCAAATTCTCCCTTGTATTTTGCTCCGGCAATCAGTGCGCCCATATCAAGCGAAAAGACCTTTTTCGACTTCAGGTTTTCTGGCACATCACCGTTCACGATACGATGGGCCAGGCCTTCTGCAATGGCGGTTTTTCCAACCCCGGGCTCACCAATAAGTATGGGGTTATTCTTGGTGCGCCGTGAAAGGATTTGAAGAATCCTGCGTATTTCATCGTCACGGCCAATCACCGGGTCGAGTTTCCCCGAAAGGGCCAGGTCGTTAAGATTGCGGGCATATTTATTCAGGACGTTATAGGTATCTTCAGCCGTCTGGCTCTTTACCGATGAACCTTTGCGCAGTTCCTTAATTGCTTCACGAAGGTTAGATTGGGTCAGGCCAGCATCTTTCAGCATTTGAGCCACACTGTCGTTGCCCGAAATCAATCCCAGCAGCAGATGTTCTATTGAAATGAACTCATCGCCGAAATCTTTCAGTGAGGCCAGGGCTTTTTGCAGGGTTTGGTTGCAGGATGATGAGAGATACACCTCACCACCAGCCACCCTTGGGTAGCTTTGAATTTCGCGGTCGAGCACCTGTTGTAACGCCAGGAGATTCAGGTTATTTTTTTTTAACAGGAAAGGAGCCACGTTTTCGTCAACAGCAAGAATGGCTTTGAGTAAATGGCCGTTTTCAACTGCCTGATGCTGGTAACCCATGGCAATTTCCTCTGCCTTCTGAATGGCTTCCTGAGATTTTATGGTGAAATTATTCAGGTTCATGATAAGGTTCTATTTGGTTTGCAAGAGTCATCAAAATATTAACCAACAAAAATTTTAGCTCAATTCAGGCCATTTTGACACCCGAAACCGGTTTGCAGTGCCAATTTTTCAGCCCAATGTACAAGTCTCAAAAAAATTTAGTGCTTTAACAATTGTTTTGTAATATTGCTGCTTCTTTTATTGCAAAACAATACTTCCGGGTGGCATACACTTAATCTTTACACAAGTGAAAAAACTGCAATTGCACTGGCAAATTCTTATTGCCCTGGTTCTGGGGATAATTTTCGGGGTTACTTTCCCCGACCTCATTAAATATGTTGAATGGATGGGCACGTTATTTCTGCGGGCTTTGCGCATGATTATTGTTCCCCTCATTTTTTCCTCCATAGTATCGGGTGTTACCGGCCTCGGATCGGGTGAAAATTTGGGGCGCATGACCATGAAAACCATTGGCTATTATTTGACCACCAGCCTTTTTGCCATTTTCACCGGTTTGATTCTGGTTAACCTGATCAAGCCCGGGGTAGGGGCTGACCTTGGCCTCAGCGCAGTGGTGGAAGGCCTGGATGTAAGTCGCGATTCTTTTGGGCAAACCCTGATTAAAATCATCCCCACCAACATTATTGAATCCATGGCAAAAGGCGATTTGCCAGCCATCATTTTCTTTGCTATCATCTTCGGATTCTTTGCCACCCGCGTTGCGCCATCCTATCGCGACCCCATTGTGAATTTCTTCAATGCCATATTTGAGATCATGATGAAAATCACCATGTTTGTGATAAAGTTTACTCCGTTTGGAGTGTTCGGTATAGTAGCTGCCCTGATCTCAGACCATTCTGATAATTTGCTGGTTATTTTCGGGCGTATGGGTATTTATATGCTCACGGTAATTGGCGCCCTGGCCATACATGCCTTTATCACGCTACCGCTAATTGTCAGAATCCTCGGCAAATCAAATCCCGTGAAGCATGCCCGGGGTATGTCGGTGCCCCTGCTTACGGCCTTTTCTACCTCAAGCAGCAGCGCCACCCTGCCCTTAACTATGGAGGCTGTTGAGTTTAACAGTGGGGTTTCGAACAAAACCACCAGCTTTGTACTGCCCCTGGGTGCTACCATCAATATGGATGGAACGGCACTTTACCAGTGTGTGGCTGTGTTGTTCATTGCCCAGGCCTATGGCGTGGAGTTGACTATTATTCAGCAGCTGGTGGTAATCCTCACAGCCCTGCTGGCTTCCATTGGTGCTGCAGGCATTCCCATGGCCGGATTGGTTATTATTACGGTCATACTTTCTGCAGTGGGGCTTCCGCTGGAAGGAGTAGGGCTTATCCTGGCAGTAGACCGTATTCTCGATATGTTTCGCACCGCTGTAAACGTATGGAGCGACTCTTGCGGAGCCGTGGTAATCGCTAAGTCGGAAGGTGAAATATTAAAAGTTTAGACCTGTTGGTTTTTCCGAAAAAGTCTTGTTAAAATATTGTCACATAAAAAGTGGCCAACGAAGACATCTGCTCCACCACCATTTACTGCAGAAGATTTGATTAACAGTCACATAGATCAGCTATATATTAATAAAATATTTTGGTAAACACTCTTGTTTTTGTCAGACTTTTATCTTTATTTTGTATCCGAATTTTAATCACTCATCAAACTAAACCAAAACAAATGAAAAAAATTTTTGCATTGATGACCATTGCAGGTATGTTATTCTTCTTTGGATGCGGCTCGGCGAACCAAGAAACAGCAGCAGAGGAAGTTGAAGCTGTTGAAGAGGTAGTACAAGAAGGCGTTGAAGAAGTCGAAGAAATCGTTGACGAGGCTGTTGAAGAAGTCGAAGAAGTGATTGAATAGATCCTGCATTAGAATTAAAAAAAGCCCGGCCAGTCCGGGCTTTTTTTATGGGCAATTTTACCTGGCTTGCCGGCAAAACTTCAGTAATAATACGGATATTTCACAACGATCGGTTTCCTACATTTGAAAGCCGACAAGTTGAATCCTTATGAAACACACTTACCCTGTGGCAGCAAGTTCTCTGCTTTTGCTGCAACATCAGCCAGTGATCGCTCCAGCGCTTACCCAGGCGCTCTCACCCCTCAATTGCCAGGTTAAAGCAACCAGCAATGCCAGTCAGTTTATTCATTATTATACTGAGAGCAGGCTTAACCCATTTCTGATTTTCGGGCAAAACCCGGTGAGCTGCTTGCTGCTCGACTTACTGCATTCCAGCAAAAAAACACTGGAAGTGCTTGCTGAACTTAGGCAGCGGTTCTCAGAATTGCCACCTGTGGTGGGGCTCTGCCATCAGCAAACGGCCCGCCATACAAGCAAATACCTGGAAAAAGGTTTTGACGAAATGATTGTATTTTCTACCAAAGAGAGACACCTGCAAACCAGCCTGATGAAATATACAGGAAGACACGCAAGCAAGTCAGGTAAAAATCAAAATGTCAGTCTCAGTGATACCTTTGACCACTTACCGGTAATTAACCTGAAGACTTACGGGCTTTTTGCCGAACTGGCATCCATGCAACAGTTTCCGGTGGAAAGTTTGTTTTTCTCTTTTATGGAAGAAATGGACGGCTTTATAAACCGCCTGATAAGCCATTACGAGCAAGGCAACAGCAGAGATTGCGAAAAGCTTGCCGTGTCTATCAGAAGCCTGAGCGGCACCCTGGGTGCTTCGCAATTGAATCAGGCAGCAAGGTTTTTTGAGGTTAAACTCAAGGAAAAGCAATGGCAGGAAGCCGGGCGCTGGCTGCCTTATCTTATTGAAAAATATTTGATACTGAAAGATTATATGGAAGGGATGCCTGCACTGGTGGATCGTAAACCTGCGCTGGTCTGATCAGAAATGCAGATAATAATCGCGCGTCCAGCTTTGGTATTCCTCTGTAAACATGTGCCTGTGGCCGGTTTCAATGATCAATTTCTCTGATTTCATTTGTCCTTTTAAGGGAGAAAACCCAAGGATAACTCTTTTGGGTTTCACACCCGGCTTTGGAAATATGCGAAACAAACTGCGGCAAAACAATTCTTCCTTTTGCGCTGCTTCCAGCCAATACTTTTCTTGCTCTGCCGGAGCCACCATCAAAAAGTTTCCATTGAGAGAAAGTTTGTTTTTAACACCTGCCAGAAGCTCGTCGGGTGGCAGGCTTTCGGCATGTCGCGCTATGTTGCGCCCGGCATCCGGACTCAGCAAGCTGTTAAGAAAAAACGGGGGATTACACACCACCAGGTCAAACCTTTGGTCATTACTGACAACAAAATCCTGGAATCGCGCATGGACCACCCTGATTTTTTCAGGCCATGGACTGTCTTGCACGTTCTGTCGTGCCACGGCTACTGCCTCAGGATCAACCTCAATAGCCGTAATTTGTCCCCTTGACTTTTGGGCAATCATCAGGGCAATGAGTCCACAACCCGTTCCCACATCAAGAATGTGGTCGGCGGGGTAAGTGGCAGCAATGCTCCCAAGCAGCACCCCATCGGTACCAATTTTCATGGCACAACCGGCATCGGTAAGCGAAAACTGTTTAAAACGGAATCTTTTTTCCCCGGAAGGGGTAATGGGGCTATTCATTGAGATACAAATCGATAAGCCCTTCGGGGGCATTGATATGGATCTTTTTGTTTTGACGATCAAGCCGCTCAATTATTTGGTCGTTGGCTGGGATCAGCACTTCCTTCTTACCCGCCTGGATCTGAAAAACCGGATTACCCGGAAACTCCAGCACACCGGTAATTTTCCCCAGATCACCATACTGTTTATCGATGACTTCGTAGCCCACAATTTCATGAAAATAAAAAGCATTGCCTTTGAGTGGGGGCAGCAGTTCAAGGGGCAGATAAAGTTCTGAACCGGCCAGGTGCTGGGCTTTTTCGGGGGTGTCCACATCCTGAAACCGCACCACGGCTTCAGGGCTATTGGGCCGGAGAGATATTTTTTGCACAAAAAAAGGAATCAGTTTCCCTCCCAGAAGAATGAAAACTGATTCCAGTTCTTTATAATATGACGGGTCATCAACATCGAGGAAAATAAAAACCTCTCCCTTGTACCCAAATGTTTTGGTCACATAACCCAGGTAATAGCAATCGTCTTGTTTCATCCGAAAATACCAGGTTATGAAGCCTTTTGCTACTCAGCAGCGGGCTCCTGTTTTTCTTGCTCGGGAGCTTCTGTTTCGGGCGCCTCAGGTGCAGTTTCTTCAACTGGGGTAACTTCTTCAGTAGCTTCTTCGGCAACCTCTTCAGCAGCTTCCTCTTTCACGCTGTTCTCCTTGGCGTATTTTTTAGCAAGATCCGCCTCGCGGGCTTCATTGACCTTACGCTCTTCTTCCAGGCGCTTTTTGTGAAGTTCTTTCTTCGACAGTTCCTTGTCTTTCGACAATTGCTCCAGCTTGGCTTTTTTCTCCTCTTTCCAGGCATTGAAACGTTCTTCTACCTGCTCCTCGGTAAGGGCGCCTTTGGCAATACCCTTGATGAGGTGGTGCTTAAACATTACGCCCTGATGCGACAAAATACTGCGGGCAGTATCGCTGGGCTGAGCCCCTACCTGCACCCAGTGAAGAGCACGATCAAAGTCGATAACAATGGTAGCAGGGTGGGTCATGGGGTTGTAAGTGCCAAGTCTTTCAATAAACTTACCATCTCGGGGTGCACGACCATCCGCAACTACCAGGTGGTAAAAAGGCTGGCCTTTTTTACCTTTACGCTGTAGTCTGATTCTTGTTGGCATTTTTTAAAATTTAATTAGTGTTGTAATTACTGAAAATTTCAGGGGTGCAAATATCAGGCTTTTTTTTGAAATAAAAAAGTTTTAAAGCGCATATCTTTAAGGTTTTCAGCAGGGTAAAAAAATGGGTTCACCGACCCATTTTCTTTTTTGGCAAAAGGTTAATAAAAAGCGGAGGTTTGTGCAAAAATAACCAGCCTCCTTCCGCAAAATTTTGTATATTTTTATCATCCAAAATTCACGGATAATGAGCTTACCTGATTTTACTCACCTTCACGTACATACGCAATATTCGATACTCGACGGGGCTTCGCAAATTGAGCCTTTGCTGCAAAAAGTCGCTGACGACGGCATGAAAGCCATCGCCATAACCGATCATGGAAACATGTATGGTGTGCTTCCTTTTGCTGAAACTGCTCGCAAAAAAGGTCTAAA
Source organism: Bacteroidales bacterium (assembly GCA_019429365.1). Taxonomy (GTDB): domain Bacteria; phylum Bacteroidota; class Bacteroidia; order Bacteroidales; family UBA7960; genus UBA7960. The sequence continues at coordinate 6,220 of JAHYJD010000037.1, forward strand.
ACCCATTGTTGGCTGTGAAGTGTATGTGGCCGATGGCAGCCGCCTGGAAAAACGCGGTCGGGAAGACCGCAGCGGATATCACATGATCTTGCTGGCCAAGAACCGCAAAGGATATGAAAACCTCTCACGTTTGGTTTCCATTGGTTTTCTCGAAGGGTTTTACTATACCCCGCGCATTGATAAGGAAATCCTGAAGCTTTACCATGAAGGCCTTATTGCCTCATCGGCCTGCCTTGGCGGCGAAATACCTCAAACCCTAATGGAAAAGGGCATGGAGCAAGCCGAAGAAGTGCTGAAAGATTTTCTGGAAGTCTTTGGTGATGATTTTTACCTGGAGCTGCAGCGCCACGGCCTGGAAGAGCAGGAGCCCGTTAACCAACAAATACTGGAGTTGGCAAACAAATACAACGTTAAGGTAATTGCCACCAACGACGTGCATTATGTTAACGCCGAAGATGCCCGGGCGCACGATATTCTTATTTGCCTGCAAACCGGCAAAGACCTCGATGACGACAACCGCATGAAATACTCTGGGCATGAGTACCTTAAATCGCGGCAGGAAATGGCGGAGCTCTTTGCGGATATTCCTGAAGCGCTTTATAACACCCAGGAAATTGTAGACAAGGTGGAAGACTACGAAATAACCACAAAAAAAATTCTCCTGCCGGTTTTCCCCTTGCCTGAAGGTTTTGAAACCGAAGACGACTACCTGCGGCACCTGACCTACGAAGGGGCAAAGAAGTTTTATCCCGAATTGACTGATGAGGTAAGGGAGCGCCTGGATTTTGAGCTCGAAGTGATAAAAAACATGGGGTTTGCCGGCTACTTCCTTATCGTTCAGGATTTCATCAATCAGTCGCGCGAAATGGGCGTAGCTGTTGGGCCGGGACGAGGCAGTGCGGCAGGTTCTGCCGTAGCCTTCTGCACAGGCATTACGGCTATCGATCCTATCAAGTACAATCTGCTTTTTGAGCGCTTTCTGAATCCCGAAAGGATCAGCATGCCTGACATCGACATTGACTTCGACGACGAAGGCCGCGAAAAGGTTATGGAGTATGTGATCCAGAAGTATGGCCGGGAGAAGGTGGCCCAGATCGTTACCTTCGGCACCATGGCGGCCAAATCTTCCATTCGCGATGTGGCACGGGTGCTGAAGCTGCCCCTTCCCGAGGCCGACCGCCTGGCTAAGCTGGTACCGGAAAAACCTGGAGTAAGCCTTGCCAGCGCTTACAAAGATGTGCCTGAACTGGCACAGGCACTTAAAGATCCAAATCCGCTGATACAGGAAACCCTGAAATATGCGCTGATTTTGGAAGGCTCCAACCGTCAGACCGGAGTACATGCCTGCGGGGTAATTATTGGCCCTACCAACCTGGTAGATTGCCTGCCCCTGAGCACACAGAAAGACTCCGACCTGCCGGTAACACAGTATGAAGGCAAATTCGTAGAATCGGTAGGAATGCTCAAAATGGACTTCCTGGGTCTGAAAACCCTCAGCGTGCTGAAGGAAGCCGTAAAAAACATCGAAAAGACCCATGGCATTGCCATCGATATTGAAAATATTCCGCTGGAGGACGAAAAAACGTATCAGCTGTATCAACGGGGCGACACGGTGGGTACGTTCCAGTTCGAATCGGGCGGCATGCGCGAATACCTCAAGGAATTGAAACCTACCAATATCGAGGACCTTATTGCTATGAACGCATTGTACCGTCCGGGCCCTATGGAATTTATCCCCACCTACATCAACCGCAAGCATGGCCGGCAAAAGACCGAATATCCACATCCCTGGCTCGAAGAAATTTTGAGGCCCACCTTCGGCATTATGGTCTACCAGGAGCAGATTATGCAGGCAGCCCAGATCATGGCCGGCTTCTCACTGGGCAGTGCCGATATTTTGCGGCGTGCCATGGGTAAAAAGAAAAAGGAAGAAATGGACCGGCAGAAGACCTTCTTCATTGAAGGGGCGGTAAAAAAAGGCATCGACAAGGATAAGGCCTCTACCATTTTTGATGTCATGGCCCGCTTTGCCGAATACGGTTTCAACCGCTCTCACTCCGCTGCCTATTCGGTGTTGGCCTACCGAACGGCCTACCTCAAAGCCAATTACCCGGCCGAATACATGGCCGGGGTACTTACCAACAACTTCAGCGACATCAAAAAAATCACCCAAATGATGGAAGAGTGCCAGCGCCAGAAAATTCCGGTGCTGGGACCCGATGTCAATGAAAGTCTTTTCAACTTTGTGGTAAATAAAAAAGGGGAGATTCGTTTTGGCCTGGGAGCTGTAAAAGGAATAGGAGAGGGTGCCGTAGAGGCCATCGTAGAAGAACGCGAGGCCAATGGACCCTATACCAGCATATTTGATTTTGCCAGGCGGGTTAACCTGAGGGCGGTAAACAAGCGCGTTTTTGAATCCCTGGCCAGGGCCGGAGCTTTCGACTGCTTCGAGGGCTCCCACCGGGCGCAGTACTTCTTCTCTGACGACAACGGCACAAACAGCTTTATCGACAAGATCATTAAGCACTCCAACCTGATTGCACAGCGGGAAAACAGTTCGCAGATGAACCTTTTCGACGAAAGCTCTGAAGTTACCATCCCCGATCCAGAGCTGCCGCAATGCCCCGAATGGAACAAGCTGGAAATGCTCAAACAGGAAAAGGAAGTTACCGGCATGTATATTTCGGGGCACCCGCTCGACGATTTCCGCATTGAAATTGATGCCACCTGCAACGTGAATATTGGAGATCTGAGCAACCTGGGTGCCCTAAAAAACCGCGACGTCTCCTTTGCAGGAATCATTACCGCGGCCACCCACAAAATCGGAAAAAACGGTAAACCATTCGGCAGTTTCATTGTCGAAGATTATTACGACTCCCTGCAGCTTTTCCTTTTTGCCGAAGATTACCTGAAAATGAAGCACTTTCTCGATAACCAAACCTTTGTGCATGTAAGGGCCAGGGTCCAGGAAAGATATGGCTCCAACCATTTGGAAGTCAGGGTAAAAAGCATGAGCCTGCTTACTGAGCTGGCTGAAAAAAGCCTGTCCGACCTTATGCTTTTTCTTCCGGTAAACGAAATTAATGAGCAAATGGTAACCCGTCTTATGGAGGTGGCAAGGCGACATAAAGGGAAATCAAAACTGAAGATCGCCCTTTTCGACCGGGTTGAAAACGCAACCGTTGAAATGCTTTCGCGAAAAATCAGGGTGGAACCCATTGGCTTTTTAAAGGAACTCATGAAAGACTATGAGCTTACATACCGTTTAAATTAAAAGAAAACTTACTCTTTTTAAGTTATTAAGGGATTTATTGAAAAGCAACTATATTCATTTTTTTTGCTTTGTGGTTTTCTAAAATTTCCTTAGGTTTGTATAATAAGATTTTGTCACCAATTTAAAATATAAGCTATGGCAATTGAAATTACGGATTCCAATTTTGAAGAAGTTGTATTGAAGTCAGATAAGCCTGTTCTGGTTGACTTCTGGGCTGAGTGGTGTGGTCCCTGCCGCATGGTTGGCCCCATTGTGGCCGAAATTGCCCAGGATTATGAAGGCAAGGCAGTGGTTGGCAAACTTGATGTGGACAGCAACCCGGGAGTAGCAACCCAGTATGGGATTCGCAATATTCCTACCATTTTATTTTTCAAGAATGGAGAAGTTGCCGACAAACAGGTAGGCGCAGTGCCCAAATCGGTGCTCACAGCCAAAATTGAGAAACTGCTGTAACAAAAAAAAGTTTCTAAAAAAATGGGGGTGATGGGGTTTTCCGTCACCCCTTTAAATTACCGGGCAAATTATGATACAGCGAAGCGACCCATCCTTACCGCAAAAGTTCGGAAACCTCGAGCTGCTTGCCCGTCAGGTGGTGGAAGGCTTCATTACCGGCTTGCACAAAAGCCCTTTTCACGGTTTCTCCGTTGAGTTTGCTGAGCATCGTATTTACAACCCCGGCGAAAGCACCCGCAACATCGACTGGAAACTATTTGCCCGCACCGAAAAGCTTTTTGTGAAACGTTATGAGGAGGAAACCAACCTTCGCTGCCAGCTGGTCATCGACAATTCCTCCTCCATGTATTTTCCGGCATACGGACAAAGCGAGTCCACCCCTTCCAAAATCGGATTTTCCGTTGAGTGTGCCGCCGCCCTCGCTTTTCTAATGCGCAAACAGCGCGATGCCGTGGGGCTGAGCATCATCTCCGAACAAACAGAACTGCACACCCCCGCCCGCTCGAGCAGTGTGCACCACAAGATGCTTTTTGCCGAATTGGAAAGGCTGTATCGCCGCGAAAACCACACCCTTAGCAAAAAAAGCAATACGGCCGAATTGCTGCACCACCTGGCCGAAAACATTCACAAGCGCTCACTGGTTATCTTGTTTTCAGACATGATTGAGAATACCAGCAGCATCAACGAGCTCTTCTCAGCCCTTCAGCACCTGAAGCACAATAAGCACGAAGTAATTCTTTTTCATGTGTATGAAAAAAACAAAGAACTTGACTTCGGCTTCGAAAACCGGCCTGTAAAATTTGTAGATATGGAAACCGGGAGCGAAATCAAGCTAAACCCCGCCGACATTAAGGAACAATACACCAAAAGCATGGCCGATCGCTTTAATGAAATAAAATTGAAGTGCATGCATTACCAAATCGACTTCGTGCCAGCCGATATTAACCGTGGTTTTGAGCAGGTGCTGCTTTCATTCCTGGTTAAAAGGTCAAAGCTCTATTAAAAAAAAATCAAATTCTTATCCTTATTTATTAACTTTTTGAAGAACGAATGCCGCTGACTGCGGACTGGCAATGCCTATGGTGTTTTTTACTTTCGTGCAGAAGTAATCAGATTCATTTCTTTTTAATATTTTTACCTAAGAAAAGATAACCATGCAACTCAGCGTTTCCATATCCATTCTTTTTGCTGAAGATCTTCTTCAGATACATTCAATGCATCTCGTTTACAATGAAGATTTTCTGGTGATTGCTTTGGTGATAATGCATTTGCTGGTTTTTTCGCTGATCATTTTGCTTAACCACTGGCGCGCTCAGAACAAAAGGAAGTATGTTAACCTGCTGGAGCGCTTCCTTGTCGATACAGAAAAAAAGAATCTTGCCATTCAGAAAAGCGAAAAAAAATGCCAGCTTCTGATCGACCACCTAACAGAAGGATTTCTTCTGGTAAATGATAAGGGCGTCGTGCTGTTGTCCAACGCCAGGTCCTCGATTTTTTTGGGCCTTCCTCCCGAAAAAATCATTCATCAGCCACTGCCGGCCTGGCTTCTATCTGGCAGTAAAAATCCCATGACCCTTTCGGGAAATATTCGCAAAGGCCTGAATTTTTCTGATCAACTCCAGGTGATGCATGGTGACAAAACGCGCTGGATCAGGGTTAAGTGGTCCTACCACCCCACAGAACAGGGCGAACCTGGCGCCGCTATTGTTTTGACCGACATTACCGATCGGGTTGAGTGCGAAGAAAAGATACAACAGCTCACCATCGAAAGCAATGAAAAGAATAAGCAAATAAACTGCCTTTTCGACATTTCTGATATTAGCGGTGTGCCCAACATAACTTTTGAGGGCATTTTTGAGCGCTCCCTCGAAATCATTCCAAACGGCCTTAAGTTCACCCACGATGCCTGGGTAGAAATTGTATTTGAAGGAAGGCGATTTGTGTCGAAAAATTTCAGGGAAACTCCGTGGAACTTTATTGCCCCCATAAAAATCCGCAAAAAAAAGCTGGGACATATCAGGGTAGGCTACCTGGAAGAAAAACCCAAAACCATGCGAGATGCTTTTCACCTCAACGAAAAGCTACTGGTAAAAAATATTGCCGAGAAATTGGCGCAGGTTATTGAACTGGTCAATATGGAAAACAAACTCAGGGAATGTACTGAGAAACTTCAGTCTTCAACCACGAAAAAGAAATAATTGCAGATTTGAAATAAAAAATGACCGTTGCCGGGACTGTCCGCAACGGTCATTTTGTGATTGCTTATTTAAGACTATACCTGAATATTGACAAATTGTCCGCTGCTGTATTTGCCGACGTCCAGGTTGGCTTTTATTTCAGTAAAGGCATGGAGTGTGTATTCCACATCTTCGAGGGTATGCACTGCCGTAGGGATAATACGAATAATGATAACCCCCTTGGGCACCACCGGATAACTCACCACTGAGCAAAAAATATTGTAGTTTTCGCGCAGGTCGAATGCCAGGTTGGCTCCTTCGGTAGGATCGCCATGAAGGAAAATTGGTGTCACGGGCGACTGGGTATTGCCGGTATTAAATCCGCGCTCCTTCAAGCCCTTTTGCAGGGCGTTGGAAACGGTCCAGAGTTTTTCGCGGAATTCCGGGTGGTTGCGCATCAGTTCCAGCCTTTTGAGGGCCCCTATTACCAATGGCATGGGCAGTGACTTGGCAAAGATTTGGCTACGCATATTGTATGCAAGGTAAAAAACCACCTCTTTGGTAGATGCCACAAAGGCGCCAATGGAAGCAAATGCTTTGGCAAAGGTGCCAAAATAAATATCCACCCCATCCATTACTCCAAGAGCCTCATGTGTACCGCGGCCATTGGGGCCCATAATACCTACACCGTGGGCATCGTCAACCAGCAGGCGGAAGTTGAAGTCCTTCTTCATGGCAACAATCTCGTCGAGCTTGCCCAAATCGCCCGACATGCCAAACACACCCTCGGTAATTACTAATATGCCTCCACCAGTTTCGTTGGTAATCTTGGTGGCTCTTTCGAGTTGCTTGCGCAGGCTCTCCATGTTGTTATGCGGATACACGAATCGCTTGCCGAAATGCAGACGAACCCCGTCGATAATGCAGGCATGCGACTCAGAATCGTAAACAATCACGTCGTGGCGGTCAACCATGGCCTCAATAATAGAAACCATGCCCTGATAGCCGTAGTTGAGCAGGTAGGAAGATTCTTTGCCCACAAACTCAGCAAGTTCCCTTTCTAATTGCTCATGCTGATCGGTTTGCCCCGACATCATACGTGCGCCCATCGGAAGGGCAAGCCCATATTCAGCAGCCGATTCTGCATCGGCTTTTCTTACCTCGGGATGGTTGGCCAGGCCCAAGTAGTTGTTCAGACTCCAAACCAGTTTCTCTTTTCCGCGAAACTTCATCCGGGGAGAAATTTCCCCTTCCAGCTTCGGGAAAGTCCAGTAACCATGAATGCTTTTTGCATATTGCCCAATGGGGCCAAGCTTGGTAGTTGCTTTGTTAAAAACGTCCACGTCAGAAAATTTTAGTTAAAAAACTTTGCAAACTTAATCTTTATTACCGTATTGACAAATAGTTATTTTTTAGAATTCTTAACAAATACTTTCAGGGATCAGGCACTACTTCAGCCCCCTGAAAAACACCACCGGATCAGGACAAATTTCGCGGAATTTTTCCTTTTCTGAAGCCAGACAAACGCCGGGAAAGTCACCCCATTTCCCCATCATATCAGTAATTACCTGAAAGTGGAGGTGGGGCGGCCAGTCACCATTAACCGGAAAATTTCCAACCTGGCAAAATGGGGTACCCGGTCCGACCCGATCGCCCGGGTGAAGCCCGGTCAACGATTCGAGTGAAAGATGCCCGTAAAGGGTATAAAAAGTGCTGCCGTCGAGTTCGTGCTCCAGGATTATGGTTGGACCATAATCGCCAAAACTGACATTGTTCTGGAGGCTGTGAATCCTTGCATCGAGCGGAGAAAAAACTTCTTTCCCTGCAGTTGTCCAAATATCAACCCCCAAATGAATACTGCGGGCCGGTTTATTCCCCTGGGTAAACAAAGGACTTCGGCGATAAACCTCCCGGTCTTCCAGGTATCCGCCATAGCCATATTGCTTGCCACTTAACTTCACTTGCTCGAAAATATACTGGTCAAGCTGAAGCGTATTTTGAAAATCGAATTTATCCAGGTCGGGATTTTTGGCCGAAAAGTCGAGCATATAAGTATTTTCCAAGCTAAGAACGGGTTCAAAAAGGGGGTGAAACGCCCCGTTTAGGGAGTTTAGCATTTCCAGAAGTTCCATGATAAATTTTAGTTGAATTTTTCGTTAAAAAGTTTTTCGAGGGCAAACAATTCGTCGCGCATTTTTGCAGCTTGAATAAAATCGAGGGCTTTGGCAGCTTTTTCCATTTCCTTGCGGGAGCGTAGCATGGCCTTTTGCATCTGCTCCTTGGTCATAAAACGTACCACCGGGTCGGCTGCAATGTCGGGAGCTTCATTCTCCTGGTAAGCTTTTTGAGCCGCTTTGCCCATACCAGCCACCGAAGTTTGCCCGTGGATAGCCTCCACCGATTTTTTGATTTGCGCCGGGGTAATGTTATGCTCCACGTTATATTTAAGTTGTTTTTCTCGTTTACGGTCGGTTTCGTCTATGGTGATTTGCATGGATCGTGTAATTTTATCGGCATACATAATCACCTTGCTGTTTAGGTTTCGTGCAGCCCGGCCTGAGGTCTGTATCAGCGATCGCTCCGAGCGCAGGAAGCCCTCTTTATCGGCATCGAGGATGGCCACCAGCGATACTTCGGGCAGGTCGAGTCCTTCGCGAAGTAAATTCACACCAATAAGCACATCAAAACTTCCCAGTCGCAGTTCACGCAAAATCTCCACCCGCTCCAGGGTATCTACATCAGAGTGAATGTAGCGGGCTTTAATGCCGGCATTAAGGAGGTATTTGGTCAGCTCTTCGGCCATACGTTTGGTGAGGGTGGTTACCAGCACACGCTCGTCTTTTCCGGCACGCTGGTTTATTTCCTCCAGCAGGTCGTCGATCTGATTCAGGCTCGGCCGCACATCGATCACCGGTTCCAAAAGCCCGGTAGGCCTGATAAGCTGCTCCACCACCACGCCCTCGCTCCTGTGAAGCTCATAATCAGCTGGAGTGGCGCTTACGAAAATTACCTGTCGCATGATCTCTTCGAACTCCTCAAACTTAAGCGGGCGGTTGTCCAAGGCGGCAGGCAGCCTGAACCCATATTCTACCAGGTTTTGCTTTCGCGAAAAGTCGCCCCCATACATGGCGCGGATCTGCGGAATGGTCACATGGCTTTCGTCGATCACCATGAGGAAATCTTTTGGAAAATAATCCAGCAGGCAGAACGGTCTGGCGCCTGTTTTGCGCCCGTCGAAATATCTCGAATAATTCTCTATGCCCGGGCAATAGCCTAGTTCACGGATCATTTCCAGATCGTAATTCACGCGGTCTTCCAGGCGCTTGGCCTCCAGCTCACGGCCCTGATCGCGAAAAAAGACCATCTGCTTCACCAGGTCATCCTGAATCTGACGAATGGCCGACTCCATGCGGTCTTTTGAAGTCACAAAAATGTTGGCAGGATATATGGCCATATTATCCATTTCCAGCATTTTCTTTCCCGAAACTGGATCGATCGTCTCAAGCGATTCCACCTCGTCGCCCCAGAAAATAATTCGGTATGCAATGTCAGTGTATGCAGGAAACACGTCAACCGTATCGCCCTGCACCCTGAAGCTTCCCCTGGTAAACTCTGCCTGGGTGCGGCTGTAAAGGCTGGTAACCAGCTGATGCAACATTTTGTTGCGGCTAATCACATCGCCACGCGAAATACGAATGATATTCTCATTAAAATCATCGGGGTTTCCTATACCATAAATACAGGAAACCGAACTTACCACGATTACATCGCGCCGGCCCGACAGCAAGGCACTGGAAGCGCTTAGCCTAAGTTTTTCAATCTCATCATTTATCGACAGGTCTTTCTCAATATAGGTATTGGTGGTGGGAATAAAAGCCTCGGGCTGGTAATAGTCGTAATAAGAAACAAAGTACTCCACGGCATTATCTGGGAAGAACTGCTTAAACTCACCGTAAAGCTGGGCAGCCAGGGTTTTGTTGTGGCTAAGCACCAGGGTGGGTTTCTGCACCTGCTCCACCACATTGGCAATGGTAAAGGTTTTGCCCGATCCTGTCACACCAAGCAAGGTCTGAGCAGGCAGTCCGGCCCTGATACCCTCGGTCAGTTGTACTATGGCATCAGGCTGATCGCCGGTAGGCAAAAAATCAGAAACCAGTTTAAATGGCATGAGAAATTTTTATGCAAAAATAACGATTTGTTAGCCTGAAAAAAGAAAAGGGTTACCAGCCTGGCCGGTAACCCAACTCTTTTTCGGAAAATAATATTAAAATACGTAACGGACGGCTATCCCGCCTCCCATCCATAGACGAGTGGACTCAAAAATATCGATGGCTGGAATCAGGTCAATTCCAATAGAAATCGGAATCTCATCGATTTTGTATTCAAGCCCCACAATGCCGCTGACTCCGAGTTGCGTGCGATTGCCAGCCACTTCCCAAACCGGGTGGTAACGGCCATCGTAAAAACCAATATGAACTCCGCCACCGTATAACCAGTTCAGCCCTGGCACATCGAAGGCATTGGCATGGCGCTGATACATGGCAGCCAGAAAAAGTCCGCGGTAGTGAAAAGCACCAACAATCTCAAAAGCATCGTATGATGAAATGAATTGTTTAAATGTTACACCACTGTAGACCCCGCCGCGAAGCCCAATCCCGGTATTATAACTCTGGGCGCTTGATAGTTGCGAGAAAAACAAAACAAATAAAGCTACTGCAATGATTCTTTTCATGATTCAGGTTTTAATTGTTTTAAAAAAATAAGACATAAATATAGCAAAAATTATTCCATAACCAGCATTCATCAGGGCTTTGGATCAGCATAAGGCAAATTCAGTACCACGCTTACAGGGTAATGATCAGAGTATTCCTCTCTGCCTGTCAAATAGTTATAAGCTTTAAAATCATCGCTATGCATAATATAATCGATCCTGAAACTTGGAATGGCGCCTATATAAGTACGGCCCATACCACGGCCACTTTTAAAGGCATCGTCCAGGTTTCGCGACATTTTGTGGTACACATAGGACGAGGGCGTATCGTTGAAATCACCACCCAGAATCACCGGATACGGGCTATTGCTAATGTGGTCGGCAACCGCTTCAGCCTGTGAGGCCCTGCTTTCAAAAGCCCGGCGCAAACGGGCAATAATGCGGCGCCCGTGTTCGCCAAATTTCTGATCTTCGCTGTCCTGCGCAATATTGATCATGTTTTCAACAAACATGTGATCTTCCGCACTCAGACCAATAGATTCAAAATGAAGGTTATAAACCCTGATGGTGTCATAACCTATCTTCAAATCTGAATAGATACATAAGTTACCTGCGCTGGTCTGAAAAAGAATCTTGCCCTTATTCACAATGGGATAGGCGCTAAAGGTGGCCAGCCCAAAAAAGTTAACATCTTTGGAAGAGCGGGTGTACTCGAAATGGGCATGCCTGGCCCTTAAGAACGTAGACAAAGTGTCCAGTGTCTTGAACTTCCTGGTACGGTCGTGTACAAATTCCTGAAAAAAAATAATATCGTAATCTTCCCTGGCAAGGTAATTATAAATTTTATTGCGATTGGTGAAATTGAGCGTCCAGCCTGGTCCGTAATTGTAAAGGTCGAAGTTTCTGACGTTATAGTTCAGCACCTTCAAATTCAGGCCTTGCTCTGGCAGGCTCTTATTGGTATTGTTCCATTGAAAAAGGTTGCCCACATGTTGATACCCGATAAGAATTACCAGCAGCGAAGCCAGAAAATACCATCGCCTGAAAACCAGCCACAAGCCCAGGAATCCAATATTGATAAAAAGCAGGGCAGGGTAGAGCAGTCCCATAAAAGCCATGGGCCAGAACACGGCGGGGCTAATGTATGGCGCCAGATAGGAAAGCAGCAATAACAATGCAAAGCCCGCATTTATTATAAGCAGCACCTTACCGACAAACGGAAGTTTTTTTTTGCGACTGGCCACGGCAAACGTTTTTGTTAGTTTTTTCCTCCCATTTTAAAAAGCATTTCCTTTTCGCTTGTTGTGAGGCTATCATAGCCACTTTGAGAAATTTTATCAAGAATTCTGTCAATTTCTTTTTGAAGTTCAGCTCGCTGAATGTTGTACTGCTCGTCGGAGAGCGGCCTGGCTTTGGCATATTTTACACGCATCCTGGGTTTTCCCGCAAAGAACCTACCCAATGGCTTTAGCCAATTGCTAATGGCTCCTGCAGGGTCTTTTCCCGTCTGAAGCAGTTTTGCATATGCCAGCCCCCAGAAAGCGCCACCCAAGTGGGCAATATGCCCCCCGGGGTTGCCACGCTCAATACTCAGGATATCGATCAGTACAAAAACCAGTGCAATGTATTTCAGCCTAACCCGGCCCAGCAGGAGCAAAGGCAGTTGATAATTGGGCATATATACCGCAATAGCAACAAAAATGGCCAGCACCGAAGCCGAAGCGCCCAGGGCCACTGCCATGGAACGGACATCGCCAAATACGGGGAAAAAATTAAAAGCCAATATAAAGAACAAAGCCCCGGTAAGCCCGCCTAACACATAAGTAACGGTGAGCCTGCCAGCCCCGATAAAATCGCTGAAGAGCCTTCCGCCCACATAAAGCACAAACATATTGAACAGGATGTGAAAAAAGTCGAAATGCAAGAACATGTAAGTGAGAAGCGTCCATGGTCTGGTTAAAATCACTTGAGCGTTTGATGAAACACCCAGCCAATTGGTCATAACCTCACCGGCGCCCTGAATATTCCAGAGGAAAAAAATAAGCCGAATAATATTAAGCAGTAAAAAAACTGCAAGGTTAATGCCTATCAGCCTGGCCAGTACCGAGCCTTTCAGAAAAAACCGTTTCAGTTCTTCAAGCATAATCAAGCCTCTGATTTTAAGTGCTTCTAATAGAAATTCCTGTTCATTTTTTTACGCCAGTAGCGTATCAGGAAATAGCCAAAAATCATCCCACCCAAGTGGGCAAAGTGGGCCACATTGTCGCCGGCACGTCCTGAAATACCGAAGTAAAGCTCCATGGCGCCGTAAATCATCACAAAATACTTTGCCTTAATAGGGATGGCAAAAAACAGGTAAATGAGCGAATTGGGAAAAAGCATGCCAAAGGCAAGCAATATACCAAATACGGCTCCCGAAGCACCCACCACCACCGGGGCATTCATAAAATCTACCCGGTACTGGTTCATAAAGTTAATGGCTCTTACCAATGCTTCCTGTGGGTTGCTTCCAACCAGCGCATTATAGTCGCGCCTGAAAAGTTCAAAATTGGTCTGAATGTCGTAGCTTACCACTTTCAGGTGCTCAGAATTTACGAAAGCCTGCAGGGCATCGTTTGAAGGGTTTTGCAAAAACAGGTCAATGGCTTGCAAGGTGGGCCACATTTGCCAGTAAACCACCATGTAATGGATAATGGCGGCTCCGAAACCCGTTACAAAATAATAAATCAGAAACCTTTTTGGGCCCCATACATTTTCCAGCACATTGCCAAACATCCACAGGGCAAACATATTGAAAAACAAATGGGAAAAGTTGCCATGCATAAACATGTACGTTACCAACTGGTAGGGTTTGAAGTCGGTGGCACCGAAAAAATGGAGGCCAAGAACCCTGTAAAGATCAATGTTGAAGGTAGATTGGAAGCCTATGGTTGCCAGAAAGAACAGACCATTAATGATCAATAGATTCTTCACAGCAAAAGGCAACATGTTAAAGCCTCCGGGAGCAATTCGCATTATCCTGTTGTTTAATGAATAATAAACATCAACGCATTTCCCTTAAAATTTGTTTTCCAAAACCAGAAAGCAGAAATGCGAGGCAAATTTACTAAAATTAGGTTATTTGAATTTTTCAGACAGGTCAGACAGTGGAATTATGGTAAGCGTGGGTTTGCCGGCAGGTGATTGATAGGGCATGTCGCAGGCAAACAGGGCATCTGTAAGGGCCATCATTTCTTCCTCGCTAAGAAGTTTCCCATGTTTAAGCGAGAGCCTGCGAGCCAGCGAGCGCGCCAGGTTGGCAAGTGCATCAAGCTTCATTTCAACCTTGTTGAGTCTGAAATTCTCCAGTATGCCTTCCACCAGCCCTTGCAGGTTTTCACTTTCGGGTATTTCGGCAGGGATGGCACTCAGCACAAAGGTGTTTTTGCCCATAGTGTCCATCACGAATCCAAGGGCGCTCATTTGTTCCAGCATTTCCTTGAGCAGATCGGCATCCTGCTCGTTAAGGCTTATGGTTTCAGGAAAAAGGAGGTGCTGGGAGGCCGACTTCCGGTTCTCGTAATTTTTCAGGAAACGTTCGAAAAGGATACGCTCGTGTGCCCGCTGGTGGTCAATCACCATTAGCCCCGATTTTACTGGTGCCAGGATAAAGCGCTGGTGCAGGTGCAAAGGTTTTTTGGGTCCGGTCTCTAATGCCGTTTCTTCCCAGGCAGGGGTGAGGGTGGTTTGCTGCCCTTCGCCAGGCCGGACCTGCCCCGGGGCCGGACTCTCAGGCAAGTCTTCCTGACCCGGAAACAGCTTTTCCCATTGCGAGGGGTTAATGCGGCTGGTGAGATTGCCCGCTGGGCGCGAAGAAGAACGACCCGTATTGAACGGGTTGTAGTCGGGGTTGATGGTAATACTCGGCGGACGCACCGGTTGATCCTTATTGAAAGTCACATCATCAAAGGCCGTTTCGCGCTCAAAATCGAGGGTAGGGGTAATGTTGTAACGACCCAGGGCACGCTTTACAGCTGACTTCAGTATTTGATAAATGTAACGGTCGTCCTGAAACTTGATTTCGGTTTTGGTAGGGTGCACGTTCACATCGATCTGCCCCGGATCGGTTTCCATAAAAAGAAAAAAACTGGAAAACAGGTCCTCCGGGATCAACTCCTGAAATGCCTGATCCACAGCATGGTTCAGATAAGACGACCTGATAAAGCGGTTATTGACGAAGAAAAACTGCTCGCCACGCTTCTTTTTCGAAAATTCTGGTTTGAGCACAAAGCCTTTTATTGAAACGATCTCGGTCTGTTCTTCCACCGGTACCAGGCGCTGATTGTAATTGTTTCCAAAAATATTGACGATGCGCTGTTTCAGGTTCGACTTCTCGAACTGGTGGGTAAGTTGCCCGTTCTGGTAATACATAAAGCCGATGTCGGGATAGGCCAGTGCCACCCTGATAAGCTCGCTGTAAATGTGACCCTTCTCCACCGTATCCGACTTGAGGAAGTTACGGCGGGCGGGCGTATTGAAAAAAAGATTTTTTACTGCAATACTTGTTCCTGTGGGGCTCTGGCAAGGCTGCTGCGATGCTGTCACTGAGCCCTCTACAATTACTTCCGTGCCAAGGTTGGCTGTGTCAGTCCGGGTTTTCAGCTCCACCCGCGCAATGGCGGCAATGGAAGCCAGGGCTTCGCCACGGAAACCCATGGTACGTATGGAAAAAAGATCGCTGGCCTGGTTAATCTTGGAGGTGGCATGGCGTTCAAAACACATGCGCGCATCGGTTTCAGTCATGCCCTTGCCATTGTCGGTAACCTGTATCAAGGTGCGTCCGGCATCCTTCACAATGAGTTTAATCTGTGTGGCACCGGCATCCACGGCATTTTCCAGCAGCTCCTTCACAGCCGAAGCGGGGCGCTGAATCACCTCGCCGGCCGCTATCTGATTCGCCACCGAGTCGGGAAGCAGTTTTATCACATCTGACATGCAGCAGTGGGTTCAGAATTAGTTTTTACCTGAAAAATACCAGATAAGCCAGCAAAAAGATCACCACCATAATAATGACCAGGCGTTGGTTGGAAGCACGCTTGTCGCGGGTAGCCGAGCCCCTTTTCCATCGCATCTGAATGCGGTCGCGCAGGGCTTGCTCGTAATTGTCGCCGCCTTCCTCATAGGCCGTTTTCAGGCGCTTCTCACGCTCTTCCTTTTTGGCATCGTAATACACTGGCCGGTAATCAAACTTTTTATTCTTAGGGGTTTTGAAAAAGGTTATGGCCATAGGAATTGAAAATGAAGAATCAAAATTGAAAAACGATGGATAGCAATGGTCTGATTTCCTTTAATCTTTTCAACACAAAAGTAAGCATTATGCAGCGATTTGGCAACCCGGCTGCCATCCAATGAAAGTTAAAAAACAAAAAAGGGCTTGCAGTGCCTGCAGCCCTTAAATAATTATTTATGAATGGTTTATGCTTCCTTGAGCGAAGGATAGTACTGCTGCACCAGGTAAAAACTGCCAAAAAACAAACCGCTGTAGAACAGGTCGCCCAGCAGGCTGGTGTGGAAGAACGGAATAGCCATGGTATAGCTTTGCATAAGTCCGGCAAAGGTTTGGGGGTAGTAAGGGCTGCCTGCCCAAACCGCAAAATTGGTAATAAGGAAAAACAGCACCGAGCCTGCCAGAGCACCGCCTATTACATTCGAAATGCGGACATTGTTTCTGATGAGCGTTCCGATGAGCACAACCAGCGCAAAACTTACGTAAACCGGCACCATAAAACTATGGAAGCCCAGGAAAAGATCGCTCAGCAACAGGGCAGCCAAAGGAACCATAAATGCAAGCCAGCGCTTGCCAAGCTGTGCACCGCCAAACAAAGCCAGGGCAGCAACAGGCGTGAAATTCGGATAATGGGGCACCAGGCGCATTATAGCGGCAAAAAGAATGATACCGCTTACAATCAATACTTTCGGGGTAAGAAATTTTAAATTCATTTTTGTGGGATAAATGGTTTGTTCACTTTTAATCCTTGACAAAAGTATAAAATCCTTTGCAACTAAAACAGATCCCATGCCAATTTGTTCTGAACAATGTTGGTTAATATCTTTTGAAAGAAGCCCGGCAGGCTTCTTTCCGGGTTTTTATATCAAAAAATTTAAAGAATTTAAAGGCACAATAAAACTTTCCATACCCGTTTTTGTCCAAAGTAAAAATCCAATTTACCAACCCAAAAACGGACAATTATGAGAAGCAATGTGTTATTTTCCATTATTATGGTGCTTTTGCTTTTGAGTTCAGGTACCGTTTACGGGCAACGTGGCCGCAACATAGAAAGGCCCCGGCCAGAACCCCGGCAGCCACACGAGGTCCCCGCCAGCAGGCAAGACCAGGAAACTTCAGCCGCCCCGGGCCAAGGGGAAGACGTTAGTTTTTTTGATTGTAATGTTGGAAAAAAGAGCGCTCCGAATCCGGAGCGCTCTTTTGTTTTTTTACTGAATTGCAGCAAAAAGCCATTTTAATGCAACATGCCTACACTTCGGGGCTGAGCAGTTCTTCCAGCTTCTGATCCAGCACTTCGCCCTTTAGGTTTCGACCAAGTATAATGCCGTCGGGGTCCAGAAGAATATTGCTGGGAATGCTTGCCACACCATACAGGGTGGAGGCTTCGTTTTGCCAGCCATTAAGGTCGCTCACATGTGCCCAGTTCAGGCCGTCGTCGGCAATGGCTTTCAGCCAGGCTTCATGGTTGCGATCGAGCGAAACACCCAGAATCTCAAAGTTTCGGTCAGCATACTGCTCATAAAGTTTTACCAGATGAGGGTTTTCCTGTCTGCAAAAAGGGCACCAGGAGGCCCAGAAACTCACCAGCAAATATTGCCCGCGAAAATCGGAAAGTGCCACCATATTGCCATCAACATCGGGCTGGTTGAATTCGGGGGCCGTTTTGCCTTCGGCAAGGGCCAGTATTTTATCTGCACGTTCGCGCAGACTTACATAATAGCGTGAATCTTTCAATGCAGGATCAAAACTCTTCACCAGGGCATCAAGGCCTTCGCCATCCAGTTCGGTTGCCAGGTTGCGCATGGCAATGTAAATGCCTACGGGAGTGTTGTTGTGGTTGTCAACAAATGTCCTGATTTGGTTTCTTTTTTCGGCCTCAGCCGTTTTATATTGTGCTTTCAGGGCTTCTGCCAGCTCACTGTCTTCCAGCACCTCGGCTTCAAGTGCCTGCTGCTGTATAACCCTAAGATTTGCATCCTGTCCGGCAACCATTAGGTTAAAATCCTGCAATAAGTCGTGCGAAGCGGATCCAGTCAGGGTAAACTCCCGTGCGTTTTCTGCCGCAAACTGCAATGTCATTTCCGAATTTTCGAGGAAGAAGGCAATGCGGGGTGTCACCCCTTTAAAATGATCCAGATACAAGAACTCCGGAAAATCGAGACTGCCCGTCAGGGTGAAGCGGCCATCGACCACTTCGGCCGAATCGACCAACTGATAAAGGCCGTGCACACGGTCAAAAAGATAGACATAGCCTTCCTCCAGACCTTCCACTTCCCCGTGAAGGGTAAAGGACTTTTCAGCAGCAGGCTGGCAGGCAGCCAGCATGGCTATAAGGGCAATAATGAGAAAATTTTTCATGTTATTAAGGGTTATTATTAAAGTTAAAAATCAGCATTACTATTTAAGTATTTGTAATTGTGGACAACAAAAATACAATCATTTTGCGATTTTTCTCAGGCAATATATCAATCGCTTTTTAGGCAGCCAGCTGCGTTCGTTTAAACAAAAAAGGCAGCCCGTTACCAGACTACCTTTTTTAAAGCAGATTGCTGAAACCTTTATTTCAGATCAAACCTGTCCTGGTTCATGACTTTGGTCCAAGCGGCGACGAAATCTTTTACAAATTTCTCTTTGTTGTCATCCTGTGCATACAGTTCTGCATAAGCGCGCAACACAGAGTTTGAACCAAACACCAGATCGACCCTTGTGGCTGTCCATTTCACCTGGTTTGTCTTTCTGTCAATAATTTGATACAAATCATCTGAAACAGGTTTCCATGTGTAACTCATGTCGGTAAGATTCACAAAGAAATCATTGGTCAGTTCGCCTGCTTTGTCGGTAAATACGCCGTGTTTGGTGCCACCGTGGTTGGTTTCCAGCACACGCATCCCGCCAATAAGAACGGTCATTTCAGGAGCGGTTAAGCCCATAAGTTGGGTTCTGTCAAGCAGGAGTTCTTCGGGCTTCACAGCATAATCTTTTTTGACCCAGTTTCTGAAGCCATCGTGAATGGGTTCAAGGTCGCTGAAAGATTCGGCATCGGTCATTTGGGCAGTGGCATCGCCTCTTCCCGGGCTGAATGGCACCTTAATGTCAACTCCGGCCTGCTGAGCTGCTTTTTCAACGGCAGCCGTACCACCCAGAACGATCAGGTCGGCAATGCTGACTTTTTTCTCCAGGCTTTGCTGGATTTCTTCCAGCTTTGCCAGCACCTTTTGCAACCTCTCAGGTTCGTTGCCTACCCAGTCTTTTTGCGGAGCAAGACGAATTCTGGCACCATTGGCGCCACCCCTGAAATCGGAGCCCCTGAACGTTCTTGCACTGTCCCAGGCTGTACTGATCAGCTCTGTTTGCGACAGGCCACTGTTCAGCAACTTCTTCTTCAGGTCTTCAATTTCTGCTTCCGACAGGGTGTAGTCAACCGCCGGAACCGGATCCTGCCAGATGAGGTCTTCTTGGGGCACATCAGGTCCCAGGTAACGGCTCTTGGGGCCTAAGTCGCGGTGTGTCAATTTAAACCAGGCACGGGCAAAAACTTCTTCAAAATACGCCGGATCATTATAAAAGCGCTCGGAGATCTTCCGGTACTCTGGATCCATCTTCAGGGCCATATCGGCATCTGTCATAATGGGATTGCGGCGCACGCCGGGAATATGGGCATCAAAGGGCTTGTCTTCCTCTTTCATATTGATGGGTTCCCATTGCCAGGCCCCTGCGGGACTTTTTACAGACTCCCATTCGTGATTGAGCAAAAGATGGAAATAGGTATGATTCCATCTGTCGGGCTTGCTCGACCATGCACCTTCCAGTCCGCTGGAAACAGTGTCTTCAGAATGGCCCTTTCCTTTGGGGTTTTTCCAGCCAAAGCCCTGTTCTTCCAGGTCTGCCTCTTCAGGTTTCGGACCCAGAACCGAAGCATCGCCATTTCCGTGGCACTTACCAACAGTATGTCCGCCGGCGGTTAATGCGACGGTTTCTTCATCGTTCATGGCCATGCGCTTAAATGTCATGCGCACATCTTTTGCGGTTCTGAGCGGGTCAGGGTTTCCATCTACCCCTTCGGGGTTTACATAAATCAACCCCATCTGCACAGCAGCAAGCGGATTTTCCAGCGATTCACGATCCTGATCATCGGAATAGCGTGCTTTTGTAGGTTCAAGCCATTCTTTTTCGGCCCCCCAATAGATATCCTTTTCGGGATGCCAGATGTCTTCGCGTCCCCCTGCAAATCCGAAGGTTTTGAAGCCCATGGATTCATAGGCCATATTTCCGGCCAGGATAAATAAATCGGCCCATGAGAGCTTATTGCCATATTTTTTCTTGATGGGCCATAATAACCTGCGTGCCTTATCGAGATTCACATTATCAGGCCAGCTGTTGAGGGGTGCAAAGCGTTGATTTCCGGTATTGCTTCCCCCACGTCCATCAGCAACACGGTAGGTTCCTGCACTGTGCCAGGCCATGCGAATCATAAAACCACCATAGTGGCCCCAATCAGCCGGCCACCATTCCTGGCTGTCGGTCATAAGCTTTTTAAGCTCGTTTTTAACAGCGTTTAAATCGAGTTTTTTAAACTCTTCCCGATAGTTAAAATCCTGACCCAAAGGATTTGTTTTGGTATCGTGCTGATGCAGAATATCCAGATTAAGAGCGTTTGGCCACCAACTCATTACGGAACTGCCGGTATCAGTGTTTGCTCCGTGCATTACCTGGCATTTTCCTTTTTTTGACTTTTCCATATTATTACTAATTTTTTCACAAGTTAATCGGTTTATATCTCTTTTCAAAACCCTGTACCGTCATAATGCAGCAGAAAGCCATACCTGACGTGGAAACCGAAGCCAATAGTACTATTCTTTTCTAAAGAGTTATTATTAACCCCAAATTAGCGAAGTGCAGCATGTTAAAATTGTAAACAGAACTTACATCTGCACCGCCTTCAACTATTCTGTATGCTGCCTTTATCTTCAGATGATCATTAATTGGTATTTTCCCTCCGAGATACAGGTCAAAAGCTCTTCCGGGTCCGCCAGCCAGGCCGCCGGATACATCAAGGCTAATCTGGCTGTAAGCCGGGATAAGCAGGCCCGAAAATAATATTGTCAAAAACAGGTTTTTCATTTTCAATTATTTTTTGAAGGCTTCTACGATTTTTTCTTTGGTAAAACTTTGCCTCCGAAGATAATGAAGTAACCGATTATTACCTGAAAATCTCTCATAAAAATCAGTACCAGTAGACAGGGGGGGAATGAATGTCAGGTTATTTCAACATTTATCTTTCTTTTGCTTTTGTTTTAGTTTTTCTATCACCCGGTTTAGTTTGACGATCTCTTTGTAGAGTTGATTATTTGCGATCTCTAATTTGTTTTTTCTTCCTTCAGCAGTAAGGGTATCATCAATATTATCGATGCGTAAAGCCCTTAAAGCATGTAAGTGGTTAGCTAAAGTAACAATTATTTCATTCAGCTCATTCTCTTTTCTCTTCAGGTCTGATATGTCAGTAGCTATGAGGATGTAATTATCTCCCTGCAGATAAGTTGGCAAAGTGTGAATTGACAGTCTGAGGTATATTGTGTTTTCCAGGGATACTATTAAAACATCATTGTTGTCATGAGCAGGTTGGGTCAGGAAGTAATCTAATTTCGGATTGTCATCTGGTTTGATGAAACGTTTCAGGGATGAGCCGATAACCTTATTATACGGAGATTTAACAATCTCAGCAAATCGCTGATTACAATAGATAATAGTACCCTCTTTTGTAATAGTAACTGCGCCTTCTCTCATCTCTTCTATGAAAGTGCGGTATGGCGTTTCGGCAGAACTGACAGAGTAGACTTGTTCTCCCTTCTTTCCGGAAACCATTATTGCATCCACCTCTCCGTTTCGGATTGCCGCAAGGGCCTCTTCAACTTCAACAAGACGAGAATGCAATTTCTCATTTTCAATTATTAGCTGTTCTTTGGTTCTGAGCATTTCCCTTTATATTAACCAATTGATTCAATATACCGATAGTCCTTACTTTTCCTTAACCTCTCTTATATCCAATCCTAAAAGGACATTTTCTTTATTTGACATATCGCCGATAATGCGCCGGAATGGAAGTGGTAACTCTTTAATCAATGTAGGGGCTGCAATTATCTGGTCGCCCTTTGCCAACCCCGGATTTTTATACAGGTCTATCACTTCAAGATCATATTGCCCTTCAAGATACTCTTCACAAATCTTCTTCAGGTTGGTTATTGCCAATATAGATCTATTCGTTGTACCGGTTATGTATAAACGCAATGTATATTTACTCTGGTTTCGTTCAGGCATAAGCTGTTCAAACTTTTCCGGAGTCTCGTTTTTTTGTTTGTTCTTTTTCATAAAAATGCCTGATGAGATATTAATAATTCATCTTTCCGGCAATATATCAAGACCTACAAGTACACGTTCTGTATTTGAAAGGTCTCCGATTATCTTGCGAACGGGTACCGGTAATTTTCTCACTAACGTTGGTAAGGCAAGTATCTGGTATTCGGCACCAAGTTGTGGGTTTTTCAGAAGGTCAATTACTTCAATGGAATATCTCCCCTTTAATTGTTCCTGACATATTTTTTTCAGGTTTGCAAATGCAGTAAGAGCCTTCGGAGATTCTCCTGCAACGTATAAACGAAGCACCCATCTTTCGTCTGGAATTTTACCGGTGTTACCTTTTTCAATTATCATTTCTGAATTCACCTTTTTTGCTTTCATAGGCTGGTTATTGTTATGATTTTTTCAGATTTCCGGGAGCCCTTTTTCTTGTGACAGCTTTTCTGCTGACTGCCATTTCCATTTTGTTTTGTTCCATTTTTTTGATCATTTCCTGCTCTGTTTTTATCATTTTGACAGCTTCTGATTCTTCCAGAACAAAATCGGCATTTAATGCTGCAATCTGTGATTCCAATTCCTTCCGTTTCCGTTCTAATTCACGTTTTCTACGTTCAATTTCACGCTTATGTGTCAACACTTCAGCGTTTTCAAGAGCTTCCTGTGCAACACGGGCCGAACCGGTTAATCCTCCACTGGTGCCAATATAGGCCTCACGTAATTTCACACCGTGGTTTGTAAGAATGAATTCGCGGATCTGGTTAGAATTAGCCATCCCCCTTGATTTAAGAACGTAGAGTCCCCTGTTTCGTTCGCCGCTCAATTCAATATCGCGCAGTAATAACCATGTATCTATCAATGATGATATTCCGACATCGCTATTATCGAAGGCGCCATCGCCGGGTGTCAGACTGGTGAACAGAGCTGTTATCTGTTCTGACTTAAGAAAATCAACAATACGCATCAACATTGTCTTTATTTCGAACTCTTTATCGCCAACAACGAAAGTGTTTATGGGATCAAGGATGACAATATCAGGTTTGAAAACATTTACCATTTTATGAGTTACAGCCAGATGCATTTCCAGACCGTAAAATGTTGGCCGGGTTGCATGGAATTGTAACAGCCCTTTCTGTACCCAGGGCTCCAGCTTTATGCCTATCGAAAGCATATTGCGCATAAGCTGGTTCGGAGATTCTTCGAAACAGAAAAAGAGGACACGCTCGCCCCGTTTACAGGCAGCTTCTGCGAAGTGAGCCGCAATACTTGTCTTCCCTACTCCGGCTGTTCCGGAAACAAGAACTGTACTTCCGCGGTAATAACCTTTTCCTTCAAGCATATCATCAAGCAGAGTTATGCCACTTGAGATTCTTTTATTTGATACATTATGGTTCAGCCCCAGGGAAGTTACGGGCAGTACTGAAAACCCATTTTCATCTATCAGGAATGGATACTCATTGGTGCCATGCGTTGAACCCCTGTATTTAACGACCCGTAAACGACGTGTAGAGGTCTGCTCAGTTACACGATGGTCGAGCATAATAACACAATCAGAGACATATTCTTCCAGGCCCTGCCGTGTAAAAGACTCGTCTCCGCGCTCGCCTGTTATAATTGCAGTAACACCCTTTTCCTTTAACCACTGAAACAGGCGCCGCAGTTCGGCACGCAGTATCAGATGGTTTGGCAATCCGGCAAACAGAGATTCAATCGTATCCAG
>JAHYJD010000155.1 GCA_019429365.1 Bacteroidales bacterium
CCATGAAAATGACAGGTTTTGCCCTGCCAGATGGTAATTTTGAAAAAAGTTGGTTTTTTTTGGGTAGAGACGCAAGGCATTGCGTATCTGCGGGGTGCCGATTTTGGATATGTAGAGACGTAGCATGGATATGTAGAGACGTAGCATGCTACGTCTCTACATATAAAAACCTGGAGTGCTACGTCTCTGCAATACCAGATTTTGCTACGCCTCTACTCCAGATCCTTATAATAATAAGGCGTCAGCCCCATTTTTTCAATGATGGCCTTGAAGCGGGGATCAGAACTGTAAGGCTTGAAAAAACTATTGTAAATGTTTCCTGCAAGACTATGTTCGCGATTTTCAAAAGATCTTTCCAGCCAATAAAGAACACTGTCCTTTTCATTAAGATAAGCATAAAAGCCGGCCAAGTTAATTGCATAAAAGCCGGAATTGTTGATTTTATTAAGTAAACTGAATTCTGCCCAACGCTTTAACCCAAGGATACCGGATTTTTGATAAACAACTTCTATCTCGCCAATATTATCTTTTAGATCAGGCATCAGTTCAAAGTACTTTTTAAGGTATTCAATGGCGTTTTTTTCATTCTTTAGCCAATTACAGGTCGCATATAAATTCCAGTATTGGTTTGCCGTAGGTTCATTTCCGGCTAACTCCAGGCTCATAAGTTGCATTTCATAAGACCTGAGGTAATTTCCTTCCTGGAAATATAGAAACATGCTTGCCTCACGAAACATGGGTTGAAAAGGCTCAAGATTTATAGCAATATCCAAGTGCTTATGGGCTTCATCCAGTTCATTAAAAAAAGAAAGAATGGTTCCATAATAATAATGGGTATAGGCGTCATTTGGGTTTAATTTTATAGCACGAGACAGTAACCTGTGGGATTCCTCCCAGTTCCATTCAAGCATTTTAATCAATCCCAATACTACGTATGCCTCAGAAAGATCTGGATTAATGGCAAGCGCTTTCTGTGCAAAACTCTCTGAAATCCTTAATCCTTCTTCATAGGAAATCGTTAGGTAATAAATCTTATTCAAATAAGAATCGGCAAGAAAAGAAAATGCCAATGCAAATTCAGGGTCTAAAGCAATTGCTTTTTCATAGTATTCAATGCTTTTTTCAATATTTTCAGGCCCCATTTTATACCAGTAAAACCTGCCCATCAAATATAAGTTATAGGCTTCGGGGTTAGTGGTTGAAGGCGTTTGCAGTTTTTCAATCTCTAAAGGCGAAAGCACCGCCCTGAGCTCCCTGGCCACATTTTGGGCAATGTCGCTTTGGATAAAGAAGATATCGGCCAGCTGGCGGTCGTAATTCTCTGACCAGAGGTGGCGGTCACTCTTGCCATCGATCAGCTGCACGGTTATGCGCACGCGGTCGTCTTGTTTCCTTACGCTGCCTTCCAGGAGGTAATTCACCCCCATGGCTTTGGCAATCTCGGTGGTTGATAATTCACTGTCGCGGAAGCGCTCGGCCGTGGTGCGCGAAATCACCCGCAAGTCGCTGATGCGGAACAGGTGGTTAAGAATGTCCTCGGTAATGCCATCAGCGAAATACTGGTTGTCGGCCTCTGGGCTCAGGTTCTTAAAGGGCAATACAGCAATGGATTTTTCCTGCCCACCGCGCAGGTAGATGAGATTTCCTTTTTTGGTAAGGAAAACGATGCCCAGGGCAAGGATCAGTAAGGCCAGTCCGGCAAAAGCAGCGATCCGGTAAGGTTTTGGTAACCTGCCCAGGATTGAGTTAGAAGTAGTTTCAGAAAAGCTTATATCTGTGAGTTGGTTTTCATCCGCCAGGGGCAGGGAGCCATCCTCCATTTTCTTTTTTACCTCTCCCGGCGGGAAGCCAAAATAGGCGTTAAAGCATTTGTTGAAATAGGCCGGGCCGCCAAAGCCAACCTTGTAGGCAACCTCGGCTGCGGTGGCATTGTTTTCCTGCAACAGTTCCAGTGCTTTTTTCAGGCGTATTTCGCGAATAAACTGGCTTATGTGCTGGCCGGTAAGGGCTTGCAACTTGCGATTGAGGGTAGACCAGCTCATGCCCAGGGCAACAGCAAGCTCTTTGCCCCCGAAATGCTCGTCTGCCAAATGATCGAGGGTAAGTTGTTTGAGTTTGCCGATAAACTCCTGTTCGTTTCCCGCCCCGAAGGTCATGATGCTGGTTTTCAGTGACCTTATATACATTCAAATGTATGGAAAAAAACAATCCGAAATACAGTATAACGTAAAAAAGAAGGGGTTCATGTAAAATTTGCGAGCGGGGTGTGGTTTTGTGGCAGAGACGCAATGCGTTGCGTCTCTACTCACACCCTAATGCTACGTCGCTGCGAACCCCGCTGCCAAGGCTCTGTTATAAATCGTGCATCTTAAATGCAAAGGGGCTCATGGTTTAAGTGAAGGTAAATTTCCCTGGCAAATTATCGAGCAGTTTATTCCTTCATTCATCACGCAGTCACCAAGGGTCAATGTTGTCACCGTCCAGTCCCTTGCCCTTTTTCCCAGGTAAATGGCCGCGGTGGAAAAATTGCCCTGGCAAAAATCGTTTCCGCTCATGGATCCGCATTCATTGAAGATGGTTTCGTGTTCACAATTAATGCTAACACCCAAATTGGCTTTGCCAGTAAACCTGTTGTTGCGTATAATCAATCCATTTTGATCTTCCGAAATAATCCCTGCCTGCGTGGAAGGGCCCATATTGAATTGATTGTGCCTAACTCCAACCTGCATGGGCATGTGCTCCTTTGGAAATTCGAACCGACGGTGGTCGTGAATAAATATGCCGAGCTTCCCCGCATCCATATTGAACACGTTGCGTTCAATGTTACAGACCGTATTTGTGGTCTGTGGCTGCCATTGGGCGCAGGACAGGGGCGTATTGTCAAGCTTCACACCAAAGCCAGTCTCCTTAATGTTAAATGTATTATGAATAATATTGATTTCTGTACCTAAGTTATCGAGCAACATAGCTGGTATCGCACAGTCGGTAAAATGATTGCCGGCCAGCAGTGCACCCAGATTGATGCGCCCCTGGCTTATTAAGGAAATATCTGCGCCAATATAAAAATTGCGAAAGCTGCACTTGCTTATTGAAATGTTTAGGTGGGCATGTTCCAGCAGCCCGAGTGGAGGCAGGTAATCGGGGAGAGTCCTGACCGCGGTGGTAAAAACATAGCCCTCGTTTAGTTGCTTGCCAATAAATTCCACATTTTGTACACTCACATTCATTTGATTTTTCGAAGACGCACCCTGAAAACCAAGGTTGTAAAAACCCAGCATGCTTCCTATGGGCTCTTTAACAATGGAGCTAATGGACCAGGAAGGAGCCTGCAGCGTCATGTTCGAAATAAAAATTTTACCTCCGACAAAGCGAATCAGGTCGTTGTTCAGTCCTTTGGACCCGGTACCTGCTGCGCACATGCTCCGGTGGGCGGTAATAATGGTCCGTCCTTTTCCTGCGCCCACAAAAGCACCAGAAAAGTTATTTACTTCGATCATGCTAATTTGGTAAACGCCCTCCACCAGCCTGATCACTGATCCCGGTAATGCATTGTTAAATGCATTCAACAGGGCCTCCGTGTCGTTTTCTCCAGGGTAGATTACGATTTCCTGGGCGGAAATCTTGCTTTCATTTGCCCTTATACCCTCCATGGTAAAAGACTCCTCCTTTTCGCAGGCTGCTGCCAGGGCCATAATGGCTGCAAGCAGCAGAAATCTCGTCAGTGTTCTCATGTCTTCTTGGTTTTTGGGTTATACAATAAGCCATAAACTTCTTTGTTTAAATTTATGACAAAAACCCACCAACCACATAGCAATCTATTGCTAAAAGAATGAAATATTTAAGCATGTGTTTAAAAATATGATCAAAAGATTACAATATTTTTCCAGGCTTTAAATTTTTGGATATCCTTTCAATATTTGAGCATTTTTTGGAGCATATTGCCCCTTTCCGTTCACCATTTAATAAGCTAACAAGGTTAAAAATTTTGTTGTTGCTTTTGGTTACTAAGGCAATAAAGATCG
>JAHYJD010000038.1 GCA_019429365.1 Bacteroidales bacterium
CAGCGTAGTCGAAAAGTTTTGCATCCCATAGTTCAGCTTCAGCGATTGTCCAAAATCCCCAATGCTGGCGGTGTTCAGGCCCGCTTCCGCGGAAAATCCAGGCTGGCGAGTCCGATGGTTATTAATGAAAATGGCCCCTCCCATGGCGCCGCTGCCCCACAGGGCGCTGCCGCCACCGTATTGCACTTGTATCTCGTCGGCAAACAATACGGGCATCAGGGCAAGGTCAGCCTGTCCGTTCATGGGGCTTTGCAGGCTGAAGCCGTTCCACATCAAGGCCGTTTGCCCAGGCTGGCCGCCGCGCAGGCTGGTGGAAGCCAATATTCCGGGCCCGTAGCTTTTAATGAATATGCCCGAATGTCGCCCCAGCAGATAACCCAGGTGCTGATGCGATTGCTGCTGAAGAATAGTGCTGTCGATGGTGGAGGAGTTGTGGCCGGCTCCGAAATCGTGCTGCCGGCGGGCACTTATTGAAACTTCCGACAGGGTAATGAGCGTGTCGGGCGCTTCGGCGAATGCGGCAAATGAAAATAACAAAATAAAAGTCAAAAAGCCAATGTGTGATTTGTGCATGATGTGAAGTTTTGCTTCCGGCCAAAGACCGGAAAATGTTAACAAATAATTTTTTTAAATTATTTGCAACAAACGGCGAAATCAGATGGAGAAAAATTGATGCATCAGTTTTTCTTCGCTTTTTTTCCCGAAAGCTACAAATACAAATGGTATGGCAGGTCTTCTGACTTGCTCCTTGTTTGCCGCCTTCCCATCCCTCACGTGCGGAACAGTGGCCAAGATTGGCAAACAATATGAAAGAGCTTACAGCAGCGGGAACTGTTCAGGATTCGCACCTGATTCCCTTTTCATCCGTTAAACCCGGTTGGGTTCCGGAACCAATACCAGCGGCAAAGGTAAATGATTTTGTTTTGAACGATCAGCTTGTTAATAACTCTTTAAAAAATCATGGAATATACCACGCCTGCAATGCCGATCAGGGCCAGTGCGTATACAATCTTTTCAGGCATGATGCCATTGTTTTCAGCAGTTTTACCAAAAATGCCGAACACCAGGGGGTGCACCAAAAAAGGCATGGCAAACACAAAGGCAATGAGGCCGGCGGCTTGGGTTCCAAACATGCCTCCCTGTATGGCAGCAAACAGGCCAAAGTGCGAAATGGCCGAGGCATTGGCCATAACGGCATCGCCCAGGCTCATGCCCGAGAGGCTCAAAATGAGTAGTCCACCGAATACAGCCACCAGCTGCCAGCCCAGTGAAAAAAGCATCAGTCCGCGAATTTCAATTTTATCGCTTCCATTGGCCGTACGCAGGGTTTTGAGGGCCAGCCATGTCAAAGCCAAACCAACCGCTACCACCACCAAGGCATAGGGTATCAGAAGCCTGCCGGCTGTGGCACTGGCTGCCAGGATGGAGAAGACGAATATGTGGCCAATAAACGGAATATTGATCATGATGGGCGCCCGAACTGCCGCCTCTGGCCCCAGATCGCCGGCAGTGCAGGCCCCGGTAAGGCCCGAGTGAGAGAGCGACCCGGCCATGCCCGGCGCCAGGTTGCGAATGTGGTTGGCTTTCCCAATTAAAATCAGAATGGCCAGACCGCCAAACATCCAGAAAAGCTGCCCGAAAAAACCAAAAGAAAGCACCGAGGTCATGCCGCCAAGTTGAAAAGCATCGGCAATGCGCGAGCCTCCTACCATGAAGTTGGCGGCCAGCACCACCGGAATGCCCGCAAAAAGAAGGGAGCGGATGGTGGGCCCGAATTTCCAGTGAACCATGATCAAACCAAGGCTAACCGAAAGTATCATGGCGAAAAAGATTTCGGGCAAGGCAATCAGGGGTTTGATCCACTGTGCAATGTGATAAGAAACTACCAGCAACAAAAGTATTACGGCGGTTTCAAAAATGCCTTTGCGGATATACACCGCCTTGTTTGATATTTTAGCCCGGTGATCGATCAGGATAATGGAAGCTACCAGTCCCAGGTATCCCAGCAGGGGATAAAAATGGTCGAGGGCATCGCCCGAGTCATGACTCACAATAACCCGCTTCAGCGATTCAATGCCTATCAAAATAAAGAACGCCCTCACCAGAAACATAAACTGGGTAGCTTTGGTGCCGAGGAATATTTCTTCGGAAGAAGGAACCACAATATCTTTGGGATCAATTTTTCGGTTGGTAATGAGCTTGCGAATCTCCTGTCCACCCACAAAGAATGAAGCCATCAGGGCCGTAATGGTGACCCGGCTTCCCAATTCAACAATGGGGAATTCGGGCAGACCGGGCGTGGCAAGGCCAGTGTTGACCAGGATAAAACCCATGAGCAGGCCAAAGACCACAATGATAAGTATGGGCGAATAGCGGGTGCCTGCCACAAAAGTGCGCGAAACCAGCACCATGCTGATTACCAGCAGAAAGGTTAGCCAAAATTGGTTAAGAATATGGACGCTGGCAAAGTGGTCGGTGATGAATTCCATGGAGTTATGTGATTGTGATTCAATAAAAAATCGAGGCGCAAAAATACAACCTTTGGGGCAAATATTTAAGAAAATTCGGAAGGTAAAAGGTCTTACTTGCCAAAGTAAAGGTCCAGCCCCATTTCGAGTAGTTCTTTCACCGGACGGCAGTCGGGAGCCAGCAAATGGCCATACTGGTTTTTGGCCACCGAGCCACAGCCACCACCGCATGCCAGCTGAAAGCTGCATTCAGCGCATTTGTCAATGTGAAGGGTGTCACGTTCCTGCCAGGCGCTAATGGCTGTTTCGTTGAGTTTCATTTCAGGGAAAAAGGTTCCCAACTCTTCACCAGGCTTGCCCACGGTGGCGGTGCACGAATACACCCTGCCGCTGTAGTCGAGTGCCCATTCGCTTTTGCAGGCAGGGCAGGAGTCGAACAAGGGATCGGGCAAACTGCCATTCTCACTTAGAAATTTTGCCACTGAAAAGGCCGGTTTGTGAAATTCGAGAATCTCCGGGTGGTCTTTTATTAGCCTATATAGTTCCTGGTAAAGTTCCACGCGGCTATAGAGCCTGTTGCGGGCATCCTGGCAGTAGTGCAGTTCGTAGTTGCGCCCCAGTTGGGTTTTGAAGTTAGGAAGGCCAGTCCAGCCCTTTTCGATGGCGAAGCGCGCCAGGGCAGGCAACTCATGCATGTTTTCGCGGTCGATAACCGCACGCAGGTTTACAATGTATCCCAAAGAAAGACATTGGTCAATATTTTCAACGATTTTTTTAAAGGAAGGCAGCCCGCCTTTCCAGGGCCGGCGATGGTCGTGCAAATGCTCTGGCCCATCGAGGGTTACCTGGATTTCGCGAACTTTCACCTTTGATAGCAGGTCGAAATATTGGTCGAGGTGATAACCATTGGTAACCACCGCCACCTCCAGGCTGTTTTCTGCACATTTTTCAAAGAAATATGCAAGGGAGGCCTTGTAGCTTTTCCCGCTAAGGAAAGGCTCGCCTCCAAACAAGGTAATGTATTTCTTACGGCCCCGCAGCCGGGTTTCCATGAAAGAAAAAAACGCATCGACCATTTCTGGCGAGAGATTCTCGGGCGGGGCGGGGTACTCGCTTTGATAGCAATAGCTGCAGGCAAAGTTGCACTGGTATGTGGGGACAAAGAAAACCTGCACCTCTTCCTGATCGCGTTTTTCAATAAAGTCGATATACCTCAGGCGGTACTGCTGCATTTCCTTACCAGGGTCAGCCAGGTATCCTTTTTCAAAAAATTCGGTTGGGGCTTTTTCAAAATCTCTTTCGAGGAAAGCAACCTCTTCTTCGCTGAGCAGGTCGGCCTGCCCCGAAAGCAAGTTTACCACGAAAAAATCAAGGCTGTCGTTGAGCCTCGAAATAATATTGAAACGCGAGGGTTGCATGGGTTTTTGAATGAAAAAAAAGCCCGTTGAACGGGCCTTGTGTTTTTAATCGTGGCAGCCGGCCGGGCTCGATGAAGTTTTTGCGCAGCACTGGGCTTGTTTTACTTTTTCCTGGGCTTTTTCTTTCTTTTCTTTTTTTATGAAACTCTTCATGGCAATATATTTAGTTATGGTTTAGTGCCTTTTACGGTAAAACTGGCAAGTTGAATTTTGCCTTTTTGATAGGGTGCCGATTCTTCGAGTATGCTAATGTCGGTGAGGCCGGCGGCTTCAATATTACGGAGGTATTGCTCTTTGGTTTCGGCCCCGGCCCAGCATTCAGCAACAGCTTCGGGGTCGTTGCGAAACACTTCAGGTACCGGCTCCAGGGCAAAAATATCGCTTACCACAAAATGACCTCCGCTTTTTAAAATACGCGCAATCTCCTTCCATACAACATCTTGCTGAAGCGAATGATTAATGGTGCAGTTCGAAATGACCACATCGGCTACTTTGCTTTCAAGTTTAAGGTTTTCAAGGTGCGACTTGATAAAACGAACGTTGTCGGCACGCATGATGGCTGCATTTTTGGCTGCCGTTTCGAGCATTCCATCAGAAATATCTATTCCGTAGGCAAAGCCATTTTCGCCAGCCATGGTTGCCATACGCAGCACATCGTGGCCTTTGCCGCAACCCAGGTCGACACAAACAAAGCCCGGCTCGATGGTGGCCAGGGAAAAAGCGCCTCCACACGACAGGCAGCAAGCTTGCTTCGAAAGCCCATCATATCGTTGGGTTATGGCATGGGCAATGTTTGTCATAATATAGTCGGCAAATAGTTAGATATTTTGATCTATGCAAATTTATGAATTTTCGTTTTAAGGCTGCCGGATTACCCAAAAATTAACAAACGAAGTGCTACCCAAACCACTGCAAAAGAATAGGCAAACTTGAGCAAGGCTCCGGCCAGCAGCCCCAGCAGGCTGCCAAAGGCAGCGCGGGTGGCCGGGCCCAGGTCTTTGTTGTTCGATAGTTCAGCAATAAGGGCGCCAACAAATGGCCCCACAATGACGCCTGCCGGTGGGAAAAAGAAAATGCCCACCACTAGTCCTATGGCAGCACCATACATGCCTCGCTTGCTCCCTCCGGTTTTTCGGGTGCCGAATACGGGAAGCAAAAAATCGATAATGGTTATGATCACGGCCAGCGCTCCGAATGTGATCAGGAGGTTGGCCGAAAAGGAATACCCCGGCGTGAGATGAATCAACAGCATGCCGGCAAAGCTCAGCGGGGGGCCGGGCAGAACCGGAATAAATGCTCCCAAAACACCTGCTGCCAGCAGCAGCAGGCCAAGGGCTATGAGCAAGCCTTCGGCCATTATCAGGGATTATTTGGAGGGCATAATGATGGCCAGAATTATGTAAAATAGAATACCTGCCCCCGCCAGACCAAACAGCACAAACAGAATCCGGATCAGGGTGGGGTCCACATTAAAATATTCGGCAATGCCGCTGCAAACCCCGGCAAGCATCCTTTCACTTCCTTTGGTAAGTCTTTTTTGCATGGTTTTTTGTTTTGAAGTTACAACTTTGTGGATTAAGGTTGGTAAATACCATCAATTTTTTATCATGAGTTTCTCCCTGAACAATCCATAAGAGGTTTCGACCACCAGAATGTAAATGCCTGGTTTAAGGCCGGCAGTGCTTACTCGCATTTCACCCTGGAGGGCAACCTGGCTGATTAATCTTTTCCCGCTAAGGGAATAAATTTCTAAAGACTGGGAACCGTGAGGGGCTTCCACAGTAAACCAGGAAGATGCCGGGTTTGGATAAACAGTAAGTCCTTGACAAACAACATGGTGTATGCCTACATAGGCGATAGTATCCCCCCAGATGCGATCCACAAATTCGGGATGGTCGATAAAGGGATTGCGGTTGCCCTGAATATTGTAGATGGCTTGGTTGCGCAACATTTCTTTCTGGCTCACCGGATCGTTTTCATGCCATTGAATTAACATGCTGATGGCCCAGGGTTTTAAGCCCGGATATTGCTGATTGTCGAGCATAGCCTGCCCGCTTTCATTGTAAGTCCAGTTCTGGATTTGGTCCTGGTAGCGGGTGATCATGTAAAAATAACCACGGGCAATGTCGCCCTTGTATTGATTTATGGGTTCAAAGGCAGTGCCTGAATAGCCACCGGCAGCATTGGGCCCGAGTTTGCCTCCGTTCTCAGAAATCCACGTAAAGTTATCTACTTCTCCATAAGGGAAATCTCCTCGTTTAGCATTTACAAATTTGTCCACTGGCCAGAGGTGAAAAAGGTCAGTATTCATGGGGTCAACGGCTCCCCCAAACCATGAACGTGGCATTGAGTGCTCGCGGTTAAACACATCGCCTTCTGAATTGCCTCCCGAGCCGGTATCCTGGTCTTCCAAGAAAGTGAACACATAGGGAGGTTCCTGGCATGGAATATCTGAATACATATCCCAAACCTTGCCTGCAAAAGTGGCGTCGGTCTGCTCGAAATGCCCCCAAAGGCTGCTGTATGTTTGGGTTTGATGGTTGTTGATAATGTTAAAAAGTTGTGTTTT
This sequence comes from Bacteroidales bacterium, assembly GCA_019429365.1. Taxonomy (GTDB): domain Bacteria; phylum Bacteroidota; class Bacteroidia; order Bacteroidales; family UBA7960; genus UBA7960. The sequence continues at coordinate 6,456 of JAHYJD010000038.1, forward strand.
CAGGTTGCTTCCAATACCGTAAGCGTTATGGTAATATCCGGCAGGAATGCTGCTTTCTATGCCTGACCCGCTAAGGCTCACGTTGAGCGGGCCCGCACTTCCGGCCTGGTGGCTGATGGTGCCTTGCTTTGACCCAGTGGTTTCAGGAAAAAAGCGAACGTAAATCCGAGTGGACGAAATCGTGCCATTGGCAGGAACCAGGCTCAGGCTGCCTGAAAAATCTTCATAGCAATGCAGTGAAATTCTGAAGGGGCCTTCCACTGTGATTTCGAGGTTCTGGCCCAGTTCACTTCCATTCACATAATAAAACTGCACTTCAGAAAAATGCCCGGGCTGCACCCCCCTGAAATCGGGAAGATGGCTTACGCTAACATCGAAAGTGCCGTCGGCATGTGCCAACCCGGAAAGAAGGGGAAGCAGGATGGAAAGTAGAAAAATGGTTTTGATCCGCGGGGTGAACATAGGCAGCATCTTCAGGATAAAAGACAAATTTATGTAAAAAGGCTTAAGAAATAAAAAAAGCGGGACCATCGCCCCGCTTTTTTGTAATGATCAGCTTTGATTACTGCCGGATCAGTTTCTCCACATACTGGGATCCGTCTTTGCCAAGGAGCTGAATGAAATACAATCCACTTCTGAGGTTCGAGGTGGTAATCTCCACATCGCCAGTAAGGCCGGTATATTCAACCATAACCTGCCCGGTGCTATTAACCAGGCGGATGGTTTCGACCTGATCAAGGTTAGCCACCCTGATATAATCACTGAATGGGTTAGGGTAAATGCTCACGCCGGCAAAATCAACATTCGGAACACTGGTATATATTTCGAAGTCGGCCAGGCTGCGGGCGGCTACTTGAATGGTTGTCAGATACTGATTTACCAGCACGGTAAGATTTTGAGCCTGTGTGGGAACTGGGGTATCGATGTAATCGGCATCGAAGAAAGAGGTGCGGAATACCCCGTTGCCATTGGCTGAAGTAAGGTTGTAGTTGTTTCCGGTAGTAAAGTTTCCGGTTGCGCTGGCAAAGGTCACGTTTTCGATTTTCACCAGTTTGGCCTGGTCGTCGCTGGTAAGGCTGGCCAGGGTACGTACTTCGGGAACGACAGGGTTGCCTTCAGAGGCGGGTGTTCCCGGGTCGGCGGTTGGCACAAATTGCAGCATGCCACTGTTGCTCGCCAGGGTTCCGGTAAGGCCGGTGATGCCGTCGCCAATATTGTAGCTGGTGGTGATCACACCATTGTTGTCATCGATCAGCATGGCTGCTGTTCCGTCCTGGATGTATTTCTGATTGCGGTGGTTTTGCTGGAAGGTAAGGATTACCTCGCCGGTTACCTGGTATTTTGCTCCCAGATTGGCGGTGCGCAGGGCCTGTAGGTTGGCTACCTGGGTGGCATCATCGCTTACTTCGCTGATGGTCACATTGTCGAGCTGAATATGGTTCAGGGCCTCATCAGTGTTACGCAGCGAAAAGATAAATTCTGCAATACTTGTGTTATTGGCTGCAGTAATATATTGTGTGTTTTCTTGCCATGTGGCGGAGTTAACACTTATATAGTCGTTATATGTGGCATATCCATAACTGTCACCAGGGCGGTCATCAAACAATCCTGTGCGAATTTCACCCTTGCCTTTGAGCCAGAAAGTAATTTTGTAAACTGTTCCGTTTTCAACGGTAGTTGGTTGCGAGGTGAACCGTTGGTGAGTAGTTTCTGAGCGCATCAATTTCACAGCCGAGCTTCCCGATTGCGGATTTTCGGTATACTGGGTAACGGAGGCAGCGGGAAGGTTTGATTTTGAACCATACCAGCAATCGGGTAATCCTGCGGTCCAGTTTTCGAAGTCGCCGTTGCAAATAAGCTCAAACACAGGTTCGGCCTGGGTAGTGAAGGCCCATTCGCCGGCAACAATGGCTGCCAGGGCATTGCCGCCAATGTCTTCAAAAGCGCCTTCGTCCACCAAAACGTAATATCCTGTTTCATAATCCAAACCGCCGGTGGGTGCAAAATGCACCTCGTTGTAATCGATGGTTACAAGTGCTGAAGTGGCTTCAATGCTCTGCACCAGGCTGTTGTCGCTGGTTTTATGGATATGGATGAATTTGCCTGAAACAGCCCAAAGTTCTTCGTCAACCAAAATCTTCAGGGTAATATCTGCGGCTACATTTGTGGCATTGTTTTCCGGAACCAGGGCATAAATTTCCGGGAACTGGTTGTCAATAAAAGTCACTGTTTCGCTTTCGGCATAAAATGTCAGGTCGCTGGCATCACTCAACCTGAAGTAATACTCTCCGTGGGCACCGTTTGGCAGATTTTCTGTAAAAGTGCCATTTGCAGCCGGAATATTGGTGTACTCAGCCACCGGGTCGGTTACTCCTGTTGTGTAAACGTAGAGGTTAAGGGTAGTAATATTGGCTGAGGTCCATGTAATGGTTATTGGGTCTCCGGTTTCATATTCTTCCCCGCCAAGGGGAGCCGTAAATACAATGCTGCGGTTTTCGTCGGAGAGGGTCACCTTGTAGTGCATGGTGTTCACTCCATCTTCGGCAACCACGGTAATTACCACAACATCGCCCGAGGCAAGCATCTGGGAGGCCATGTCGTCTGCAGCAACAACGGTTCCGTTGAGGGTAACCGTAAATGTTGCTGCCGGGTGGGTGGTGCCCACCACAATGCCGGCAAAGTCCGTAAAATCTGTAACAAAAAGGGTGGCGCCTTCATCCAGGGCCGGGTCGTCAACCACTACGCCGCCAAGGTTCAGGGCATTCAGCCCGCCAAGGGTAAAGGTAGAAAGGCTTGCATCGGTGCCGATCAGATCGAAGTTGAAGTCGCTTTCGAACCTGGCAGTGAGGAAGTTACCTTCTGACCTTGCATTGGGAAGTGCTGTAAGGTGGAAAGGTTCTGTGGGAATTGGCTCGCCGATATAATCCATATCGTAAAAAGTAGTGCGGAAATTGAAGGTGACTGTGCCATCGGTAATTGAATATACCTGTCCATTGGCAAAGTTTCCGCTAGGGCTGACAAATTCAACATTTTCCACGGTCACCAATCGCGACTCATAGGTGTCGAAGTCGCTGGCGAGTTGGCTAAGGGTAACCACTACAGGCGTAACCTGGTTGTTAATAGAGGTGGCCGGCCCGGGATTGGAGACCGGGGTAAACTGCAGCATGTTACCGAATAAGGTCAGGGTTCCTTCCAAACCAGTAATTCCATCATAAAGGTTATAGCTGGTGGTAATATTTCCAGCATCATCGTCAATAAGGATGCCAGCTGTAGCGTCTTCAATATATTTCTGATTGCGGAAGTTCTGCTGGAATGTGAGGATGGCTTCACCCGACAATATGTAAGGTGTGCTTCCGGTGGGCAGTTCCCTTAGTTCGGCAATGGTAGCAACGGTCGTAGGAAAAGTGTAAGTTCCGGTGGCTACCAGACTGGGGTCAAGGTCTGTGGCATAGGCACGGGCCTTAATGGTAGTGGTAGTAGTGATAGTAACCGGGGCGGTATAAAGCGTACTGCTTTCGGAAGGCTCAGTGCCATCGAGGGTGTAATAAATGGAAGCATCTGCAGTGGTTGTGCTGATGCTTACGTCAACAGGGCTAGTGAAAAGGCCCGGAGCCGGGCTGAAAGTGGGAGTGGCCACTGCATTGCTTTCGCCCATGGCTTCAAAACCACCTACTCTAATACGGCTATTATTGTTAGGCTCGCCAATTATCCTGATCCAAAGCTGATTGGCGTCAAAACTTTGATTGCCTTCAGAGAAAGTGTGCTCAATAATACCGAAGGAATCGGCTGGAATGTCATCGGGTCCAATCTCTCCAACCTGTGTCCAGTTATTACCCCCATCAACACTTAACATGATAGGTCTGGTGACTTTTGGAATATTTCTCCAGTCACGGAGAAAAAACCTGAAACCGGAAACATCATTAACTGCATTGAGGCTTTTTACAGTTAGATTTCCCCTGTTCCTGGCAGAATAAACGGATCCATCATAAGTGACATCAGTGTCCCTGATAGAATTAATGAATTCAAAGTTCCAGCCGCTTTCTTCGTAGCCTCTGTCAGCATATGCTGTTCCTGTTCCATTAATCCAGTTGGTTTCTGTAGTAAAATTGGTATAGAACACATTTCCTTGCCCATAACTATTAAGGGCAATAAGAAGTATTCCACCCAAGAGATAAAATTTCTTCAAAAAAGTAAATTTCTTCATGGTGAAAAAGATGGTTTGTAATTTAACTGAATGATTGTGTAATTATACGAATAACAAAGTTAACGATTCCGCAGGGTTTAAAAAAATGGCAGGGGGCAATACCTGTAAATTATGATTTTTTGTGCCCTGAGCGCGGATGGTAAAAAAGGATGGCCTCGCGCAGGTATTCGCGGTCGAGGTGGGTATAGATTTCGGTGGTGGTAATAGATTCGTGCCCGAGCATATCCTGCACCACACGCAGGTCGGCCCCGCCTTCCACCAGGTGGGTGGCAAAACTGTGGCGGAAGGTGTGCGGGCTCACCGTTTTTTTTATGCCTGCTGCCTTGCAAAGGTTTTTTACCAGGGTAAAGATCATTACGCGGGTGAGCCGGCGCCCACGCCTGTTGAGAAAAAGAGTGTCTTCAAAGCCTTTTTGCGGTGGCGTGTGGTGGCGGCTGCCATACAGGTAAAGCCTGATGTGCTTCAGGGCTTCGCTGCCAATGGGTACCAGGCGTTGCTTGTTGCCTTTCCCGGTAACCATCAGGAAATCTTCCTTAAAGTTTATGTCGCTGATCTTCAGGTTAATCAGTTCCGAAACCCTTAATCCGGAGCCATAAAGCGTTTCAATAATGGCCTTGTTGCGGGGGCCTTCTGGCTTGCTGAGGTCGATGGCAGCCAGTATGCGGTCGATCTCTCCCAGGGTAAGTACCTCGGGCAACTTGCGCTGCAGCCGCGGGGTTTCGAGGGTGGTAGCCGGGTTTCGGCTTATGACATCTTCCAGCAGCAAATAGCGAAAAAATGCCCGGATCCCCGAAACGATGCGGGCCTGACTTCGGCTGCTTCCCCTGTGGGTGCCAACCCATCCCATAAATTCATCCAAATGACCCTGGGTTATGCCTGAAGGCTGAAGTCCCCCATATTGGTTTTCAATAAATTCAACAAGTTTGTCGAGATCGCGCAGGTATGCAGCCACCGTATTCTCCGAAAGGGAGCGCTCCAGTTGCAGATAAGTCTCAAATCCCTTTTTCCAGGTATCCCAGTTCATGCTCGCAATTTATTGCTAATTTTGACGCCAGAGAATTGTTAGGGATTATTTTTTTGTTATTAATGTCATCAGAGACTTTTTTTGCCATCTTTCCCGGAATATTTATCAACCCTGGTCGCACCTGGGAAGTGATCAGAGACCTTGACCTGAAGCCCGTCCGGTTTTTTCTCTTTTTTGGTCTTCCGTTTGTTTTTCTGGGCGCCCTGGGGCGTGCCCTTACCGACCAAAGCAACGATTTATATGTCAGCGCCCCTTTTGGTGCTTTGCTTTTTGTGCACCTGCTTACCCATCTGTTGGTATTGCTTGTCGGTCCATGGATGGTTGCCCGCATGGCCGGAACCTATGGCTTAGATCCAGGTTTTAATCATTCCATGCGATTGGCTGTTACTGCCTATATTCCCTTTTTGCTTTCGCAGATAGTGACCGCCATTGCCGCCGCCCTTTCTTTTATTCCCATGGCCGGACTTATTTTTTCATTGTTTCTTTACTGGCATGGTGCCCCGCTGGTGCTTGGTATTCCGGTTAACCGCCTGACAGGCTTCACCCTGTTATCCTTCTTCATTTTTCTGGGCCTTGGCTTCATTGGCCTCTATTTGCTCAGAATGATTACTTTTGCACCCGTTAGCCTTCATTGAAAAATTCAAAAGTTTTTGTGAAATGATTGATAAAGTCCGCCCCAGGCTGATTTACATTTTAGCTGCAATTAGCCTGGCGGTAATCGTTGTTTTTAGCATTCTCTATTATCAGCGTTCGAAAAGCCATTCAAATGAAGAGGAACTCGTAGTGGAGGAACCTGAACTGGTGCTCGATGAATTTGGCTTTGAGGAAGGGCAGTACCTGGTTCGGAGCGAGACGGTCAGGTCAGGACAAACCCTGTCACATATTCTTGCTACTTTCGATTTGATGCCTTTAACCATTCATACTATTGTGGATGAGATGCAGGAAGTGTTTAACCCCCGCCGCATCAGGGCCGGGCAAACCTATCACGGGTACTATAACCCTGGCGGTCCCGATTCCCTAAGGTATTTTATTTACGAAATTTCCATGCTCGAATACCTGAAGATCGGCTTTGGCGATTCGCTCATCGTAGAGCGTGGCGAAAAGGAAATGACCACCTTGAAAAGAACTGCTTCCGGTATCATTTCTTCCTCCCTCTGGAATACCCTTTCTGCCAACAATTTGAGCCCCGAGCTTGCCATCCGCCTTTCGGAAGTGCTGGCATGGGAAGTTGACTTTTATCGCATCCAAAAAGGTGACCGTTTTAAGGTGGTTTTTGAGGAGAATTTCGTAGGAGAAAATTCCGCTGGAATTACACGCATCGATGCCGTTTATTTTGTGCACCAGGGTCGGGAGATTTATGGTTTTCAATTTGAATCGGATACCATTAATGGCTTTTACAATCCCCAGGGCGAAAATCTGCGAAAGGTTTTTCTGAAGGCTCCGCTTGAATTTGGTGGACGGATTTCTTCGCGCTTTTCGCATAGTCGTATGCATCCGATTCTAAAGCATCGCCGTCCGCACTATGGCACCGATTATGCTGCACCACATGGCACCCCAATTCTTGCCGTTGGCGACGGGGTAGTAACCGAGGCCGCGTATAATTCGGGCAACGGCAATTATGTGAGGATTCGCCACAACTCTGTGTACGATACCCAGTATTTGCACATGTCGCGTTTCGGTGCCGGTATCAGGTCCGGAACAAGGGTTACACAGGGCCAGGTGATCGGTTATGTGGGTGCCACAGGTCTGGCCACAGGCCCTCACGTGTGCTTCCGCTTCTGGAAAAACGGACAGCAGGTCGATCATTTGCGCGAAGAGTTCCCCTCGGCCGATCCCCTGCACCCTGATTACCATGAGCAATTCTTCGAGATCCGTGACCATTTCACCAAGGAACTGGAAGCAATACTGTTTACGGAAGAAATTCCGGTATAAAAATTCTCTGGAAAAATAATCCTGTTTTCAGCCCCGGGCTCATTTACCAGGTTGAATGGCTTCCCTGATTTTCAATAGTTTTTCCAGTAATCCTTCCAGCTGATCGAGTGGCAGCATATTGGCCCCATCGGATTTTGCATTTTTGGGGTCAGGATGGGTTTCTATAAAAAGGCCATCAACACCTGCAGCAATGCCGGCCCGTGCCATGGTATCAATCAGGTGGGGGAGTCCTCCGGTTACGCCGCTCGACTGGTTTGGCTGCTGAAGCGAATGGGTTACATCGAGCACCACCGGCACGCCAAGTTCCTGCATTATGGGAATGCCCCTGAAGTCGACCACCAGGTCGCCGTAACCAAAAGTGGTTCCGCGTTCCGTTAAAAGGATCTTGTGGTTTCCCGTTGACTGAATCTTCTCTACAGCATACTCCATGGCCGAAGGAGAAAGGAACTGCCCTTTTTTAATGTTTACGATCTTGCCCGTTTTGCCGGCAGCCACCAGCAAATCAGTTTGCCTGCACAAAAAGGCCGGAATCTGCAGCACATCCACATGGCGGGCTGCCATATAGGCTTCCTCATTGGTATGAATGTCGGTTACCACCGGAATGTTGAACTGCTTGCCGATTTGCTCCAGCATATTCAGGGCAATGGTGTCTCCAATACCCGTAAAACTTTCAAGCTTTGAGCGGTTGGCTTTTTTGTACGATGCCTTGAAAATGTAAGGGATCTTTAGCTTGTTGGTAATCTCGGTAATCTTTTGGGCAATTTCAAAGCCCATTTCCTGGTTTTCGAGCACGCAGGGTCCTGCCATTAGAAAAAAAGATTTCCCCTTGAGCAAGTTTCTGTTCACAATGGTTTCCAGTACAGCATTCATATCCGGATTGGTTGTTAAAAGTTTATTTGAAATGAATTGCCAGCCAAATACAGGGAGGCGTTTTACTGGTATAGACCACCCTGTGTCTGAGCCGGGCTGGCAAAAATATATAATCGCCTGGGCCCAAATGCAGCATTTCGCCCTTTTCGAACTCCAGGCTTGCTTTGCCCTGAAGCAGCACCACCCATTCGTTGTCGTCCTGATCGTACCAAATGTCAGGTGGGGTAACCTGCCCTTTGCTCACAATGCGTTCAATGCGCAGGTTCTGATCGCTGCACAGGGTTTCGAAAAACTCCTGATCGGCCAGGAAGGGCATCTGCCCAAGCGAAAGGATGTTTTTTGCCTGCATATCAAAAGGTGTTGGTTTGCTAAAGAATATCTTCCAAAAGCCCCTTGCCCTGACGGATGACCTCCAGCTCATCGCGGGTGCAGTCGATCACCGTGGAGGCTTCGTTGTCGCCAAAACCTCCATCGATAACCATATCCACCAGGTCTTTGTATTTTTCGTAAATCAGTTCAGGGTCGGTGGTGTATTCAAGTATTTCATCTTCATCATACACCGAGGTGGAAATGATGGGATTACCAAGTTCTTTCACAATTTCGCGTGCAATGCTGTTGTCGGGCACGCGGATACCCACTGTTTTTTTTCGACTTTGAAAAATGCGGGGTACCTGGTTGTTGGCATTCAGAATAAAGGTAAAAGGGCCAGGCAAGGCTTTTTTCATGGCCTTGTAAACGCTGGTGCTGAATGGCCGGGTAAAGTCGGAGATGTGGCTCAGGTCTTGGCAAATTAGTGAGAAGTTGGCTTTTTCGACTTTAATGCCCTTGATCTGGGCTACCCGCTCCACAGCCCTGGGCTGGTAAATGTCGCAGCCAATGGCATACACGGTATCGGTGGGGTAAATGATCACCCCGCCGCTGCGCAGGCAGCCGGCAACCAGTTGTATGTACCTGTCATTAGGGTTCTCCGGATAAATTCGTAACAGCATATAAGAAAATTAAAAAACTGCAATAAATATACGCATTTTTAACAGTTATGAGGTGTAGTAGGTGTTTTCTTAAGTGGAAATAAGAAAATAATCAGGGTTTACTCAAAATGAATATTCGCTTCTTAAAGCTCGTATTTGAACAACCTGAGGTTTGATTGGTTATTTCTGTGAATAATTTAAAAAGTTATCTGTTTTGAAATCATTAACTAAAGTCACTATAATATCCAATCTTGAAGTTGCGCCAGGCGCTTATGTGCTTTCTTTTCCGCGCAGTTTCGAGTTTGTGCCCGGGCAGGTTATCGGTATTGCAATGAATCCAGCCGACAAACCCAGGCTTTACAGCATTGCCAGCGGCAATAAAGAAAACGTGGTACGAATCCTCTATACCGTTAAGCCCGAGGGTAAGCTTACACCTGACTTGGCACGGCTACATGCCGGAGACACCATTTATGTTTCTGAGCCTTTCGGTGGGTTTATTTGCGATGAGCAAAAGGCCGTTTGGGTAGCAACCGGAACCGGCATTGCACCATTCTCCAGCATGTTCTATTCCGGACTGGGCAAAAATAAAACTCTGATACAGGGCAACCGATTTGCCAATGGCTTATATTTTCGCGATGACTTTGAAAAAGAAATGGGCCCGCGCTATGTGCCTTCCTGTACCCGCGAACAGGTAGCTGGAGTGTATCACGGGCGGGTGCTGAAATATCTTTCTGAAAAAAAAGACCTCGACCTTAGTGTGAAGTACTACCTGTGTGGCAGCGCCGAAATGGTGGTGGATGTGCGCGACTTGCTCATTGAGAGAGGGATGCCATTTGAGAATGTAGTGGCTGAAATTTTCTTTTAATTTTGGAGAATAATTAATGCCAGGGCGGATGAAATGTTTTGCCTGCCTGATTCTGTAAGCCAATAAAAATACTGCCATGGAGGAAAAACGCGAAGCCCTTTTCGGAAAAACCCTGAATCAGCTCGAAACGGTAGTAAAGGAACTTGAACTGCCCCGTTTTACCGCCGCACAGATTGCCGACTGGCTCTACAAAAAGGATGTCACCGCCATAGAGGAAATGACTAACCTTTCGAAGGCAGCCCGCGAAAAGCTTACCTCGCGTTTTGAAGTGGGCCTTTCCGATCCGGTAAAAGTGCAGACCTCGGTCGATGGTACCAAAAAATACTTGTACCGGGCGCGCAATGGCAAGTTTATTGAAACTGCCTATATGCCCGAACGCAATCGCCACACACTTTGCGTTTCATCGCAGGTGGGCTGCAAAATGGGTTGCCTGTTTTGTTTTACTGCCAAGCAAGGCTTCCAGGGAAACCTGAGTGCCGGTGAAATTCTGAACCAGATACGCAGTCTGCCCGAGCGCCACCAACTTACCAATATAGTGTATATGGGTATGGGCGAGCCCTTCGACAACATGGAAGGGGTGATGCAAAGCCTCGAAATCCTTACTTCCGACTATGGGTTTGGCATGAGCCCGCGCCGTATTACCGTTTCCACCATTGGCATTATCCCAGCCATGAAAGTGTTTCTGGAGGAAAGCACCTGTCACCTTGCCGTTAGCTTGCACTCTCCGTTTGAAGAGGAACGCCGCCGCCTCATGCCCATTGAGCATGTGTATTCACTTACCGAAGTGCTTGAAGCCATTCGAAGTTTCCCCTTGGGTAAGCAGCGCCGCATTTCTTTTGAGTACATTGTTTTTAAGGACTTGAACCACAGTCCCCGACATGTGAAGGAACTAGCCCGCATCCTCAATGGCATTCGATGTCGCATCAACCTGCTGCGCTTCCATCCTGTGCCGGGAACCCCGCTGCAGGCCCCCGACGATGCCACCCTCGGAGAGTTCAAAACTGCCCTCGAAAACAAAGGCATCGTAACCACCATCCGCAAGTCGCGCGGACAGGATATTTACGCTGCCTGCGGATTGCTTTCTACTAAAGAACAACAGGTCATTTAAACGGAAAATCTTACCTTTGCCGTCAAAATAATCCTGTTAACAAGTGCCTTTCCGTTTCTTCCTCCCCCTGATTTTTCCTGTTTTAATGGCGCTGGCATCCTATGAAGCCTTTTCTCAGAGCCAACCCGTAAACTTTTCCTTTAACCAAAAAGTAGAATTTGTACCAAGCCCCAATGCTGAGCAAAGGATAACCAATGACCTGCTGCAGCATATTGCCGATGGCAGCGGCCGGTTGCGTTCCATGGTATCTTACCAGGTGGAAGGCAGGCTGCAACTTTTATGGCAGCCAGGTGCGAACGGACGACAGACCGGCATTGTGGTGCTTGAAAGCCTTAGCATAAGCGGAGATATGCATTACCGCGACTTTAGCCTCGGACGGGTGCTGCGTCCCGATTTGTTGCGATTCGAAATAAAAGTTGAAACGGCCGATGGGCGCGTGGTATTCTCGCAGCCGCCAACAAATCTTCAGGTCGGTGGAGTGTCGAATGAAGTTTTTCGTTTCGAAACCACACGCACCAACGGAAACGGTTTACAAGCCAGTATTAGCGGCATTCATTTCTCATACAGCGAAGCCACCTATCAACGTCTTGACCAGTGGTTCAGCTACCTCGAACAATATTACGCCGCGGCTGCCCGTCTTGAAGAGATTTATAAAGATGTTGAAAATGTTGATTTTTCTGAACCCACCACACTCATTCTCGATGAGTTTGTTTTGTGTGAGGCAGAGGGCCGCATGGCCTTACTGGGCCGGCAAGGATTTATTAAAGGTCTTGCAGAATCTGCCGGAGATCCCGAGGGGGTGTTTGAAAAAATCGATCAGGTACAGAAGCGTTTGACTGACCTGCGTACCTCTTTTAACATCCGTATGGCTGTGGCCGATAGCTTGTTATGGGTTTCGGGCAGGGAATGGCTCAGCAAAGGCAACGAGGCAACTGCACGAGATCGTTTTGAAAATGCCTTGGTGCTGAATCCTTTCTTTGTGCCGGCACATCTGCAGCTTGCTGAACTCGACCTGCAACAAGGGAAAAAACATCTGGCCATTCAAAGGCTTGCCGAGGTTTTTTCTGTCATGTTTCCTTCCGGAGAATATCGTGAAAAGGCCCTTGTTCTTGCCGACACAGTATCGGCCCGCTTTTTTGCCGAGGCATTCAATCTCAACCGCGAAGGGCGTTTCAAAGAAAGCCTGGACATGCTTGAACCAATGGCAGCCTTTTGTGAGAAGACGTCGGGGTTTATCGAATGTCCGCCCGAACTGACCTTCAGGCTCAATCAGGCCCATTTGGGTATGTACCGCTCTTTTCTGGTGGTGGCCGGGCGCTCGCTGCGAAACGACAATCTGAACCTGTGTCAATTGTATGCTGCCAGCGCCATAGATTACCAACGCAATAACACCAGCTTTATTCCCGATGCATCGGAAGCTTTTGATGTGTTGCAGCAGGCCACTAACCGCTATGTTGAAATGGCCTCTCAGTATTTTTCTGATCAGGAATACCTTCGGGCTTCCGAAAGTTATGGTTCTGCGCTCGACCTTTGTGGCCAGTACAGCGAGCTTTATTGCCCTGCCAATTTAGAGCGCCGTCAGCAGCTGGCACTCGAAATGCACGAGCGCCGCCGAGAACCAACTGTTTCCTCTGCTGCATATGCCGCCGATGAGCCCTTGGTGCTGCCTCCTTTGATTGGACAGCCCCGCGAAGAGCTCATTGAAAAAATACAGGCAGGGCAGCTCATGGCCTGGGCAGGAAATCTGGATGGTGCCCGTGAAATTCAGGCGGAAGCCACCACGATGAGCCAGCGATTCAGGCTGAGTGCAGACCCAATGATAGAAAAGGAGTTTCAAAAACTCAACACCCAGATTCACGAAAAAGAATGTGAGCTTGCCGGGCGGGAAATTGCTGCTCAACTCAGTCGCGGATTGGCTTTCAGGAAATATGGAGAGTGGAGGCTTGCGGCAGAAACGGGTCAGGGAATAATTGATTTGATTTCGGCTTATAACCAATGTGAACTGAGGGTTTCAGATAGCTTGCGTCTGCTAACCGATCTTGCCCCGGTGCCAGCATACCTTGAGTTGCTTGAGGAAGTCCTGCGATCCTACCGGCAGTCGCAACCTGCACAATACTTTCAGGTACTCGAAAAATACCATGAGGCTGAAAGGTATTTTTTGATAAACCGGCTCTCTGAACTTGGGCTCGACCACCAGCCGCTGGCAGGTTTTGTTTCTGCCTCAGGAAATATTGAACTGGTAAAGGCAACTGTTGAGTTTACGAGCAGCCACCCCGAATTTTATGCTGAAGAGGTAATAAAACTTCTGGCCGTTATGAAAAATGCCGGTTTATCGCGCAACGAAACCCGTGCCTTACAAGATCTTGCTGGCCGGAAATTGGCCGTTTATTATCGTTCAAAAAATCCGGGCCAGCAAGTCGAACCCCTGCTGCACAGTCTCACCGACCTCGATCCCTGGTTTCGTTTCTTTGAGCAGGCTTTCCTGCGCTATTGGCGAAGCTATTAGAATTTTAATTTACCGTTCTTTCGCCAAAGGAAAGAGCAAACACTCCTACATTCTACCTGCTACCGCTTATTTCTTTATAACCCTTCCCTGGTAGTAAGCGCCAATTACCATGGCACCGGTTATGAAAACAATATTTTTGATAATATACTGCCCTTCAATAGTGGGCACCAGCGGTACCATGTGAAATGTTTCCTCGGGGAAAATGAAAAGGGGAGTAATGGTTCCCGCCATTTGCAGGTAAAGCAGCACAATGGTGGCCCGTAAAAATTTTCCCGTAAGGAATCCCAGTCCAATTAACACTTCCCAGGTAGCCAATAGTGGCATAGAAACCGGATGGCTTACAATGCCGAAGGAAACCACCTCGATGGTGCGTGTGGCAATGTCTTCGGCCGAACTGATGCCGGGAAAAAATTTCTGAAATCCAAACCAGAAGAAGATGATTCCGATGCTTATTCGCAAAAGTTTCACTCCGTTAAGGGCCATCCAGTCGTAAATGTTCGATTCAATGGATGCTATTTTTTTAAAATAATTCATGTGTCCTTATTTAGATTTTTGTGAAGAATTTTTTCTTTAATAACAAATAATATCGGGCATTTGTTCTGCTGGTGAACCGGATTTGAGTATGCATAAAGTCTTTAATTTATATTTCTTTGATTATTAGTAAAATAAAAAACCAGCCCGGATGTTTGAGCTGGATAATTAAAAAAATGCAGAATTAATTCTTTTATTCTTCTGGATGGTTCTCCCTGTAGGCATCCAATGCCAGGACCTGGTAAAGATCTGTGCGACGGTCGTTCCAGTTGGTTACGGTGCCGCGGTTACGGTGGCGCTTTAGGAGTTCCAGGTCAATATCATTAATGATCACGGTTTCCACATTGGGGGTGCATTCTCCGGCAATGGCATCGCGTGCAAACGAAAAGTCAGAAGGGGTAAAGATACCCGACTGGGCGTATTGTATGTCCATGTTGTCGACCTGGGGAAGGTTGCCCACTGTGCCTGCAATGGCCACAAATATCTGGTTTTCAACACAGCGCGCCTGTGCGCAATACCTCACGCGCAAGTAACCCTGGCGATCGTCGGTGCAAAAGGGCACAAAAATGATGCGGGCGCCTCGCTCCACTGCAATACGTGCCAGCTCGGGAAACTCCATATCATAGCAAATCAATATGGCTACTTTTCCCTTGTCGGTTTCGAACACTTCGAGGGCATTGCCCGGTTGCACGCCCCACCACTTTTTCTCGCTGGGGGTAATGTGCAACTTGTATTGCTTGCCAATTTCTCCGTTGCGCTTAAAGAGGTAGGCAATGTTATAGAGGTTGTCGCCTTCGGGGGTAAAGTGCGAACCTGCAACAATGTTAATGTTGTATTTTATTGCCAGTTCACTGAAAAGCTCGAGGTACTGCTGCGTAAACTCTCCGATTTTTCGCGCTGCGGTGCCGGGATTCTCCTTTGGGAAGAGGGACAGCAACTGCAAGGTGAAAATCTCGGGAAAGAGCACGAAATCGCTTTTATATCCCGAGGCCACATCCACAAAGTACTCGCACTGAGTAGCAAACTCATTGAAACCCCTGATGGGGCGCATCTGGTATTGTACCACGCAAATGCGCACGGGCGAGGCGGCCAGAAACTTTCGCTCCTTTTCTTCCTTGTATTCGAAATTGGTCCACTCCAGGTAGGTGGCAAAATTTGACGATTCGCGGTCGTCGTCGAGGTATTCCTTCATAATTTTTTTCAGCGAAAAGCCGTTGGAAAGCTGGGGGGTAAGCACCGGGTCGAAGATGGCGCGGCTGGTAACCCTGTCCACATACTGGCTGATGCTCATCTGGCTGCGATGTGTTTTATAGCCCGGCAGGCGGCCCCCAACCACGATGCGGCGCAGATTCAATTGCCGGCAAAGTTCCTTGCGGGCTTCATAAAGGCGGGTAGCCAGCTTCATGCCGCGAAAGTCGGGGTGCACCATCATTTCCATCCCGTAAAGGGTGTCGCCTTCGGGATCGTGGGTGCCGATGTTGCCGTAATCGCAAATCTCGTCCCAGCTCATGTTCATATCGAAATCGCCTGAGTCGATGATCAGGCTTGAGCTCGAAGCCACCATTCGGTCGTCGATCTCTATTACGATTTGCCCTTCCGGGAAACGTTCAATCTGGTGTACAATATTTTCGCGCGACCAGACCTTCATTCCCGGGAAAGATATTTTTTGCATGGCTACAAGCTGCTCAAAATCATCCAACTGCAGGCTGCGAACCTTTAATTTGTATTCAAATTCGTGAAGATCGATTTTTTTCATGAGATACTAATAGGTGTCGCGAATGTCGATAATGCCGCCGTTGCTGAATTCGTCGGAAAAAAGCAATTTTGCCAGGCGCTTTCCAGCTACCTGTGGCGGCACAAGCTGCCCGCTCTCTTTCAGTTCCACAAACTTCTGCCGGTGAATAAATTGCTCTTCGGTGGTTCCCCTGATGGTGGTTTGCATTTCGGTGTCGATTATGCCCGGGGCAACGGCCATGATCTCTGCAGGGAAGTCGAGATCTTGTTGTTCGGTGCCCACACACTGGGTAAACATGTCGATCCCTGCCTTGCCCGTGCAGTAGCTGCTCCACCCGTGGTAGGGGTTTTTGGCTGCTCCCGACGAAATGTTTATGATTCGTTTTTCCATTTTCCAGCCATTGGTGTATTTAATAAAGGCTGCAGTGAGGAGCATAGGCGAAATGAGGTTAATTCGCATGTGCTGCTCCACCTCATCGGCAGGGCAGTCTTCGGTGCGGCCCACAGGATTTATTACCCCTGCATTGTTAATGAGGTAAACCCCACTGGCCCTTTCGAGGGGAATGTATTCAAAGATCAAACTGGCCAGATCGGGCACATCGTGCGTCATGGCAAAATCGAACGAAATAAAGGTAATCGGACAGTTTTTTGCAGCGGCCAGCTTTTCAAGCTTTTCACTTTTACTACGCGAGATGCAAATCAAATGGTGCGATTCGTGGAGCAGCTCAAGGGCGATGCCTTCGCCCAGACCTTTGCTGGCACCGGTAATGATAATATAGTTCATAGGGCTTAGTTTTCTTCGTTATCAATCAGTCTTCCTATTGATCGTATGGAACCCGTATTGGGATAAAACTCAACCTCCGTGTCCGTGGCAGGCAGGGTGGTGATTACTCCAAACTGGTTAATGAGCATGCGGGCGTTGGCCCTGACGATATTGCCAGTGCGAATTATTATGTTGGCATGTTCAGGAATACGGTAGAAAAATCCGTTTGCTGGGCTTTGGGGGTCGGCATTGCGGCTTAGGAAGGTGCCCAGCTGGCGGGTGGTTTCATTGCGTTCGGTCGATATGGTAATGGGTGTGCCATCGCGGCGACCGGCAGGCAACACACCTTCGCGCTCGCTGAACTGAAACAGCGCCTGGGATGTAGTGCTAAGGTCGGGATCAGGACGGTAGGTAAAACGGTAATGAATCTGGCTGGTGCTCTTGAGCCCCCGGAAAAGCTGAAGATAGTCCTCCTCCAGCTGACCCATTTCGGTGTACATATATTCCAGGGCTTCTTTTGAATAGGGTATCTCGGCAAAGCCATTGATAATGTCAAAGCGCTTGTCGCGAATTTTCAGGATAAAGTCGGCCACTTCCTTGGCCCTAACTTCGGGGCTTTTTTCTACCATGCTGCGACGAAGGGTCTGGCGTTCAACGGTGAGCGTGTCGACCCTGACCCGCTCCAGAATGGTGTCGACTCGCTCCTGCAGGTTGGTGTCGATAAAGTAGTTGAAGGTGCCATCAGAGCCAAAGTAGCCATATTCGCGGGTTTCGCTGATGCCCTTCAGAAACTCATCATTGTTGAAAGGCCGGTTTATGCTCTGAATCAGACCTGACTCACTTAGTGAAATAAAGAGGGGCTGTTTTTCGCTGGCATTGGGCAACTCCACAAAATAAAACTGGGCAGGGTCGGGTTCAGCGTAGCTGTTAATTTTGATTTCAGAAATCTCGAAGTTGGTTGAGGGCTGGTGGATTACATTCTGTAGTCCAAGGAATCGGGCGGCAAATTCAGCATAAGGCCCGGGAACCTGCTGGGTGCGAACAACAGTTACATCTACGGTTACCACGGTGCGCGGAAGCACATAAAATATTCCCTGGCTTCCGGGTTTTACATCCGCACTCCTTACGTGGTTAACCGTGATGGGTTTCTGGCTCTGGCATGCTGGTGCAAGCATGGCAAAAATCAGTATTGCTGGCAAAAATATCCTTTTCATGGGTTGGGTCGATTTTTTAAAATTCCTTAATAACTATCAAAAATAGGAAAAATTATGGGAGAAATTTTCCCAAAATTTGCTTGTTAATGCCAGGTTGAGTTGGCATTTTAATGCTAAGGTGCGAAGATTCCCTTATTGACCAGGGGAAACGCTTGCGAGTAATATTATTTTAACTTTTGGAGATCAGGGCATAATAATCATCAACCGTTCCGTTGTTCAGACAGGTTTCAATGATCTTATGTCCTAAAGGCGCCAGTTCTGGCGTCCGGAATTTCTCCAGCTCCTTTTTGAAAAATTCAGTAAGGATCTGGGCGCCCTTGTCATAGCCTTCAAACCCCACCTCTTGCTGTTTATAGGTTTTCAAAAAGCGAGAAGGGATTTTAGAACCTTCAATGGTAAGAAACTCCAGTTCGTATCCAAGCAGGTGGCATCGGGCTTGTGATATCTGGTCGGACCTGAATTTTGAATTGCCTCTGCGGGTGAGGTATTCTCTCATTAACAGCTGTGGCCTGAAACCTACCTTCCATGCGCCTATATATTGATTTGGGGTTAACACATACCGGGTTTCGGTTTTTGCTGCAATCTGCTCAAGCAGCATGTTGGCATGATGAACCATGGTGCCGGTTGCAAAAGGCCAGTATGATCCAACTCCCTCACTTTCCATCCCGGCATTATCATTGGTAACGATGCTGGGGTTGGCGTGCCCCCTGGGCGAAACCAGTCGCCAGAGCCACGCAAGTGCCGGCGGCAAAAGGTGAAACAACCCCAGTATGCCATAGCTGGGCTCCTGAGCCGTGCATGGAGGGGTGCGGACCCCAAAACTTCTTACGTCAATATGAACAGGAACTTTCAAAACCCCCTCAAACATTTCGCGGGGCACTATAACTCTTGGGTTTGGGCAAGGTTTTCCGGGAGCATCCTCAATATGATTCCATACCAGCGCAGTGCCCCCCGGGTTGGTTTTGATATTTAAAAATAAAAGCGGTTGTTTTGAATTAATAGTTATTTTCTCCAGCACCGGATCAATACCATAACCGGTAATGTTGTCGGTCCTTATAAACCATGCGTTTTCTGCATCGATAAGTCGAAGACGTTTGCTGTTGGTTTGCAGGTCAGGGTGTACCAGGGCCATGTCGTCGCAAATGGGGTTGG
Organism: Bacteroidales bacterium; assembly: GCA_019429365.1. Lineage (GTDB taxonomy): Bacteria > Bacteroidota > Bacteroidia > Bacteroidales > UBA7960 > UBA7960. The sequence goes on from JAHYJD010000038.1 coordinate 25,327, forward strand.
TTTGGCAAAATTGCGGAATGGTAGTTAAGCGTTTTTCTCCCGTTATAGAATTTACCCCAATCAAAACCTCACCAGTAACTTCCCTCACAATATGCTGAAGCATTTCACTCTTTCCGCCTCCGCTGGCGCCTTCGTGCATAAACCGGGTAATATTATCGTAAGCACTTATTGATTCAACTGCGGCACAATGGGTTGTTATCCAGCCTTCCTTTTCGCCAATATTGAGCAATACCCCGTAGATGCCTTTTTTTGCACTGGGGCCGGGGTAGAGGTTGTATGAAAATATTTCGTAAACTTTGTCGAGACGATTATGCACAACGGTTTGCTTGCCCTCAAAAAAAGTGTGCCTGAACGGTGGGGCCACATAAACAACCGTTGAGATAAAACAAGGCGGAATTTCACTCACCTTAACAATTTTCTGGAGCATAGCCAGGCCCATTGCAAAGAAAGCTGCATTGGCAGGGGCAATGGCCATACCGTATGGGCCATTTTCCATGGTGCCTATCCTGAAAAAAAACACGGCAAGATCTTGTTTCTGCAACCAATCAAAGGTTTGATTACGCAACTCATCAAAGGGTTTCCCAAAACGTTCGGTAAATAATTCCTTGTCGGTGGGCTTGTCATCGGCTATCACCATTGTGTCAGGATCGCGCCGGCGCATATAAGGTTCAGTGTAATTGGCCGAAATGCCGTTAGAAACTTTGTGTACTATCGCTTCAATAAAAGTACCCTTGCCAGGTACATCGTATTTAACCTCGAAAGTGAGATTGTCTTTTCCGCCCAGGCTTGCTTCGGCCAGAGACTCATAGGTTTCAAATAGTTGAACTTTTCCGGAGCATTGATTAATAAGCCGTTCGGCAACTTCAGGAACGGAGAAATTCTTGTTTGAAATAATCTTCATGTCAAAAATGTTGAGCAATAGACAACAGAAGAACAGGGGGTTATTCTTGTTTCAGTCAATGGCAAGTTCTTCAGGCCGGTTTTTCCTAAGCGGCAAAAGTACTAATAAGGGCCCTAATCAAGAAAAGAAATAGCCGTTCATTTGCATAAGGGTGAAAAATATTATTGGTCTTGTCGATTTTTGAGGTAGTTAAAGCTTTGACAAAGAATTGAATTTACTTATTTTTGTTTTACTTAAAAACCAAATGTCATGCAAAGCCAGAAAGATATTCAACAGTTAAAGGAAAAAGGGATCAGCCCCGGGCAGCTTCAGCAGCAGCTCGACTATTTTAAAAAGGGCTTTCCGCCAGTGAAGTTGCACCGCCCTGCAACACCTGGCGACGGCATCATTTGTTTTGATAAGCAAAAGTCGCAGGAGCTGGCCGAATTTTTTACCCAATCCGCTTCCGCGAAAAAAGTGCTGAAGTTTGTGCCTGCCAGCGGTGCTGCCACCCGCATGTTTAAGGATCTTTTTAGCTGGCGCGAAAAGCTGAAGAGCGGCCTGCTGCCCGAAGAACTTTTTGAGAAGGATCCTGCTGCCAGGCAGTTTTTTACCGAACTCAAAACCTTTGCCTTTTGGGATGAGCTTTCGTTGATTATGCACCGCGATTGCGTGGATGCCGACCATATGCTGGCCGATGGGCACTACCTCACCCTGCTCGATTATATTCTTTTTGAATATGGTCTCGACTATGCCGCATTGCCAAAAGGCTTGTTGCTTTTCCACCGTTACAGGCATACCTCGCGCACCCCTTTAGAGGAACACCTTGTTGAAGGTGCAGACCATGCACGCGATGCAGCAGGTGGGGTGCATATTCACTTTACTGTTTCGCCCGAGCACCGCGGTAAGTTCGAAAACCTGGTTGAACAAAAGGCGCCAAAATATGAAAAAGAATTCGGGGTAAATTTTAATATCTCCTTTTCTGTTCAAAAACCATCTACCGACACCGTTGCGGTTGACCCGGCCAATGAGCCTTTTCGCGAAAACGATGGGAGTTTGCTTTTCAGACCTGCCGGCCACGGTGCCCTTATTGAAAACCTCAATGACCTTAATGCCGACCTGGTATTTATTAAAAACATTGACAATGTGGTGCCTGACCACCACAAGGCTGAAACTTATCTTTTTAAAAAGGTGCTGGGTGGACTGCTGCTTCAAATTCAGGCACAGATATTTGGCTGGCTCAACCTGCTGGAGAAAGGAACTTTTGATGATGAAACCTGCAGCCTGGTGTTCGACTTTGCCGTAAGGCAACTCAACCTCGACCCCGATTCGCTGAAAGGTAACAGCGATGAATGCAAAAAACAACTTTTTGCCTTCCTTAACCGGCCTATTAGGGTTTGTGGCATGGTAAAAAACCAGGGAGAGCCCGGGGGTGGCCCATTCTGGATTACAGACCCAAAAACCCATCGCAACTCCCTTCAGATTGTAGAATCATCGCAAATCGACCTGAAAAATCCGGCACAGGAGACCATTTTCAGGGCATCTACTCACTTTAATCCGGTGGATCTGGTTTGTGCGATAAAGGATTATAAGGGACAAAAATTCAACCTGCCCGATTACGTAAATCCCGAAACCGGCTTTATTAGCCAGAAATCGAAGGATGGCAGGGATCTGAAGGCCCTTGAACTGCCGGGCCTCTGGAACGGAGCTATGGCCAACTGGATTACCCTGTTTGTGGAGGTACCACTAATTACCTTCAACCCAGTGAAAACCGTAAATGACCTCTTACGGCCAGAGCACCGCTAATTGTTGCTGCTTGCTTCGCGCTGCAGCTCGTGACGAATGATTTCCTCCACCTGTTCTGCGGTGATTCGCTTCGCAATAATTTTCTTGTCGCTGTCGAGTAAGAATATCATGGGCGTTGCGTATAAGTCGTATTTTTCGCGGAAGCCAGATCGATTGGCGGGATCGTTTACGTTGATCCAACCATTTAAGCGATAGCTTTCCACGGCCTTAATCCAGTCTTCTGTTTCAGCTTCGGTATTTACTGCAAACACTTCCACCCCATCTGGTTTTAGTCTTTCCGAAAGGGTGCGCAGTTCGGGGGTAACCCGCTTGCAATGGCTGCATTCTGAATCCCAGAAGTAAAGAACCGTGAAGCGGGCATTTACCTCGTGCAGTCTCAGCCTGCTCTGGTCGGGTTTAAACATATTGATGTCGGGTGCAACCTTGCCGAGGAGCAGGGGCTTAAGCTTCATGGCACGCTCGCTGATGCGCTTCAGGTTTTCGGGTTCAACCCAGTGTGCCTCTCCGCTCATGTAATAGCGTTCGATCATATGTACAAAAACGGCATCGTGCCCCATGATCTGGGAGCGCTCAAAATGATTGGTGATAAACCATATGGTGTATTTAAACACCTCGTCGTTGGCGCGCGACTTGTCCACAATGCGGTCGGCTTCGGCAATGACACTGTCGGGCAGCTGAACCACCACATTCGAGAAATAAGTTCTGAGTTTATTATGGAAAACCGGGGTGCGCAGCAGGCGGTCGTCAGAAAAGTCAATATTTTCCCAGTATTTTGTTTTATAAATCTGGTAAAGGGCAGCCTGGTCGGGGGCCCCATCTTCATTAAGCGGGGCATCAGGCATTTCGGGATCTTGCTGGGCAAGCAACACCCGGCTAAACAGGCCATTTGGGAAACGGCGAATGTAATCCTTTTGCTTTTCCTTAACGGAAGCATCAATGATTTCCATTTGGGAAGTCAACTCCTGGCGGCGGGAGTCAACCAGCCCTTCGAGTTCCAGCTCCCCGCGAATGGAGTTTATTGACTCGCTTTTTTCGCGGATAAAGCGCAGGTATTCGTAAAAAGCCTGGTTGTCGGGCGAGTTTTCAAAACGGGTCTGTTCAACAAATTCATCCATGCGCGTAGAAATACTGAAGTGCTGGTTTTGGTCTACTATCACTTCGAAAAACTTCTGTCCGGGCACCACTACCAGGTACATGCCGGGGTCGAGGCGCTCCTCTTTTTCGAAAACATAGACGCCGGGCTGCTCCATACGGGCGGTATCCTGAAGGTATTGCCGGTCGCCAAAATGATAGGCCAGCAATACATCACCCTCGGTAAGTCCTTCAACCTTCACGGAAATACGGTAACCTTTATCGGCCATGGCACAACTCATGGTATAGGCAACAAGTGCAAACAGGAGGAATATTCTTTTAAAAGTCATTTGTTGGATTTTTTTCAATTTATGGAGTATACGCAATACTAACAGCAAGGTAACAAAAAACCTGCAGTTTTGTTAGTAAAGCCAGTCATCGCCTTCTTCTTGAAACAGGTCGGGGTTGATCTGGTCACTATAAAG